>NZ_JBYCKY010000399.1:0-7239 GCF_057473605.1 Mycobacterium sp. TH-M82
CCCGCCGCGAACACGACATTCTGGCGTTCGAGCGGCAGTGGTGGAAGTACGCCGGCGCCAAGGAGGAAGCGATCAAAGAGCTGTTCGCGATGTCGGCGACACGCTACTACCAGGTGCTCAACGCACTGGTCGAGCGTCCAGAAGCGTTGGCCGCCGACCCGATGCTGGTCAAACGGCTGCGCCGGCTGCGGGCCAGCCGGCAAAAGGCGAAGGCCGCGCGCCGGCTCGGTTTCGACGTGCCGTAGCTGCCCGGCGGGACGCGTTGTCGCAATTTTCCGGTTGTGGCCCACCCCCGGATACAGTGGGCACAATGAACGAGCACGTTCGTGACTCCTCCGGGCTCCCGCTGCGCGCCATGGTGATGGTGCTGTTGTTCCTGGGTATCGTCTTCCTGCTGGTCGGGTTCCAAGCTGTGGGCTCGACCGGCGACGACGGTGGCGGCTCGGACACACCGGCAACGGTCACCACCACGGCGGCACCGGAGAAGCCGGAGAAGCCGCAGGCCGCCGCCGCGGACGCGACCGTGCGGGTATACGGCAGCCCCGACGAGGAGGACGCCGCCAACCACACCGCCGACGTACTGCGCGGCGCCGACTGGAACGTCACCGCGGTCGAGAGCCTCACTGTGCCCGACGTCACGGCCACCACCGTGTATTTCGGTGACACCCCGGGGGAGCGTGAGGCCGCCGAGGCAGTGGCGGAGTTGCTGCGCGCCTCGGTGCAGCCCCGGACCCCCGACCTTGCCGAGCAGCCGCCGGGAGTCATCGTGGTGGTCGCAACAGAAACATGATCGACCACTGCGCTCAGCGCCCGAGTGATGCACATTAGGCTCTCCCTATGGTCAAGTCCGTCGGTACAGCGAGCCGCCGCCATGTCGTCGCCGCCGCCCTGCTCACCGCCACCGCTGTGACGTCGAGCGCGTGTACTCCGAACCAGACGCCGTCCGATACGCCGGGCACGACGCCGTCGATCTGGACCGGCTCGCCGGAGCCGCCGACGTCGGCGACCGCGCCCGGGGAAGCGGCAGCCCCGGACAGCCTGACCACTCATCTGAAGGCACCGGACGGCACGCAGGTCGCCACCGCCACATTCGAGTTCAGCGAGGGATATGTCACCGTCACCGTGCAGACCACCGGCATCGGCCAGCTCTCGCCCGGGTTCCACGGGCTGCACGTCCACGCCGTGGGCAAGTGCGAACCCAACTCGGTGGCTCCCACCGGTGGGGCACCGGGAAACTTCCTCTCCGCCGGAGGACACTTCCAGGCTCCGGGGCATACCGGACACCCGCAAAGCGGTGACCTGACCTCGCTGGAGGTCCGCGAGGACGGTGCCGCGCTGCTGGTGACCACCACCGGCGCGTTCACCAAGGCTGACCTCTTGGCCGGGGAGAAGACAGCTCTGATCATTCACGCCGGCGCCGACAACTTCGCCAACATCCCGCCGGACCGCTACAGCCAGGTCAACGGCGCTCCCGGCTCCGACGAGACCACGCTTGCCACCGGTGACGCCGGTAAACGGGTGGCGTGCGGTGTCATCGATTCCAGCTAGGATTGCGGCCGGCGCGCCGCGTAGCAGGGCAGTCCCCCCCAAGCGGGGGTTACCCCCAGCCCATGTCGACTTCGCCGGCTCGCCCCGGCCGACCGTCGGTGTGGAATGGGAGTTCGCGCTCGTCGACGCCGACACCCGCGACCTGAGCAACGAAGCCACGGCGGTGATCTCCGAGATCGGCGACGACCCGCGTGTGCACCACGAATTGCTGCGTAACACCGTCGAACTCGTCAGTGGCGTCTGTGACTGCACCGGCCAGGCGATTGCGGATCTGCGGCACACACTGGGCACGGTGCGCCCGATAGTCCGGGACCGCGGCATGGAGTTGTTTGGTGCGGGTGCTCACCCGTTCGCGCGGTGGTCGGCGCAGAAGCTCACCGACGCGCCGCGCTACGCCGAACTGATCAAGCGCACCCAGTGGTGGGGCCGCCAGATGCTGATCTGGGGGGTGCACGTGCACGTCGGCATCACGTCGGCCGACAAGGTGATGCCGATCATGTCGTCACTGCTGCTCTACTATCCGCACCTGTTGGCGCTGTCGGCGTCGTCGCCGTGGTGGGTCGGTGAGGACACCGGGTATGCCAGCAACCGGGCGATGATGTTCCAGCAGTTGCCCACCGCCGGGCTGCCATTTCATTTCCAGACCTGGGCCGAGTTCGAGGGCTTCGTGTACGACCACAAGAAGACCGGGATCATCGACCACATCGACGAAATCCGCTGGGATATCAGGCCGTCGCCGCATCTGGGGACGCTCGAAGTGCGGGTCTGCGACGGGGTGTCCAACCTGGCCGAGCTCGGCGCGCTGACGGCGTTGACGCACTGCCTGGTCGTCGATCTGGACCGCAGGCTCGACGCCGGCGAGACGTTGCCGACCATGCCGCCCTGGCATGTGCAGGAGAACAAGTGGCGCGCCGCCCGCTACGGCCTGGACGCGGTGATCATCCTCGATGCCGACAGCAACGAGCGCCTGGTCACCGAGGACCTCGATGACCTGCTCACCCGACTGGAGCCGGTCGCGGCGTCGCTGCACTGCGTCGACGAGCTGGCAGCTGCGCACGAGATTTACCAGCTCGGCGCGTCATACCAGCGGCAGCGGCGGGTGGCCTTGCAGCACGGCGGGGACCTGCGCGCGGTGGTCGACGCGCTGGTCGCGGAGCTGGACATCCAGTGATGGCCGAACCCTCACCGCTGGCGATGTTTCCGCTGGAGTGGGTGCTGCTGCCCGGCGAGGAGCTGGCGCTGCAGATCTTCGAGCTGCGCTATACCGTGCTGGTGGGCGAACTGATGCGCAGCGACGACCCGAGCTTCGGTGTGGTGCTGATCTCTCGCGGGCGCGAGGTCGGCGGTGGGGAGCAGCGCTGTGATGTCGGTGCGGTGGCGACGATCACCGAATGCGATGATCTCGGGTCTGGCCGGTATCGGCTGCGCTGCCTGACAGGGCAGCGGATCCGGGTGCGCGAGTGGCTGCCCGACGACCCCTACCCGAGGGCGGCGGTGACCAACTGGCCCGACGAGTCGGGAGATGCGGTGGGCGAAGGGCAGTTCGGTGAGCTCGAGGACCGCATCGTCGCCCTGCACCGGCGCATCGCCGTCGCCCGCGGCAGCCGGCTGCTGCCCGGCCGCAACGCGCTGCTGGGCGAACGTCGCGGACGCCCCGCCGATCCCGGACAGCGGTTGTACTCGTTGGCCTGTCGCGTTCCGATGGGCGAGGCCGACCGCTACGCGGTGCTGTCGGCGCCGTCGGTCACCGACCGGCTGGCCGCGCTGAGTGAGGCGGTCGACACTGTTGCCGCGATGGTGGAGTTTCAGCTCTCCAAGTAGCGGTTCCCTATCGTCTGGTCAGCGCGAACACCCGTATCGCGCGATCGGTTCGGCGGCGGTAGGTGTCGTAGTTGCCGACGTAGTCGACGAACTTACCGTAGATGCGGTCATGCTCCGGGCCGGTGACCTGCATGGCCCGCACCGGTATCTCGTTGCCGCCCATCGTGACCCAGGCGTTCGGATCGGCCAGCAGATTCGACGACCATGCCGGGTGGTGGGCCTGCCCGAAGTTGCTTCCCACCAGGAACAGCCGACCACCTTCTCGCAGGTAGACCAGTGGCGTCTGACGTCGCTGGCCCGACTTGCTGCCGGTCGTGGTGAGCAGCAGCAGCGGCGCCGCGATCGGGCCGAGAATGGTGAAGCGGCCGTTGCTGTGGTTCAACAGCCAGCGGTCGGCCGGGGTGAGTTTGCGTATGCACCAGGCACCCAGCCGCGAGCCGGCGAAGGCCGCTATCGGCCGCCGGGCCAGCGGACCGGGGTCTTTGCCCCACCGCACGTCGGGAAAGGAGTCGTCAGCCATACGACGAATTATTCATCGCCGGTCGTCATAACTCGGCGACTGCCGCCGACTGGTCTGCCTGACGGCCGGGCGACAATGGTGTTCGTGTTGAATAGGGTCGTGACCGGCAGCACCGAGGTTGGCAAGGTCGTCAGCGCCAGCCGTCAGATTGCGGCACCGGTGGCGCGAATCTTCGAGCTGATCGCCGACCCGTCGCAGCAGCCACGCTGGGACGGTAACGACAACCTGGCCGAAGCTGAAGCTGGGCAACGGGTGCGCGACGTCGGCGACGTGTTCGCTATGACGACCACCAAAGGCCTCGTCCGGGAGAACCACGTGGTGGAGTTCGAGGAAGGGCGCCGGATCGCTTGGCGGCCGGCCGAACCGGGCCGAGAGCCGCCGGGGCACCTGTGGCGGTGGGAGCTCGAGCCGCTGGACCCGGCGCACACCCGGGTCACCCATACCTACGATTGGTCGGCGTTGACGGATCCGAACCGCTTCGCGCGTGCCCGCGCCACCACCGCGGACAAACTTCAGGCCTCGCTATCCAGACTCGCTGAGCTCGCCGAACGTGGGTGAGCCTCCTGGCGAGCGTGCGCAAACTCGTTGAGTCGCACGGCGGGTCGGCCGGGGACGCCTTCGTAAGTGGTTTTCGTCATCCCTGAAGGGGTGGAGTTCTGTCAAGGCGTTAGCAACCAGGGATTTTGCCGCGGCGAGCTTCGATACGGTCTTTGTCGGCCGCGATCTTGGCCGTAGTGGTGTGGCGCTGCGCCGCCTCGATGGCGGCCCAACGGACCAGTTTGGAGCCCTGTTTGGTGATGTGCCCGCGGTGCACGACGGTGTCGGACTCACGGTGGCGCGGGGTCAGCCCAGCCCAGGAGCACAAGTGGGCGGGTCCGGTGAACCGCTGCACGCCCCCGATCTCAGCGACGAAGATCGCCGCCAGCACCGGTCCGATACCGGGAACCTGCTGGATGGCCTGATAGCCGGGGTGGTGGTCGAGCCTTTTGGCGATCAATTCGGCGAACCGGGCCTCATGGCAATTGAGGACATCGATGAGTTGCAGCAACGAGCGGACCCGTTGAGCGGAGGCGGTTCCCAGTGGCACCTTGGCCAGTCGTTTGCGACCGGCGACTCCGAACAGGTCCGGCACCGCGATCAACACGCCGGCCTTGGCCAGCACGGCGTGGACCTGGGCTTTGAGCCCGGATCGGATCGCGACCAGCTTGGCCCGGTAGCGCACCAGCTCCCGTAACTCACGGGTGGCCGGTGGGGCGATCCAGGACTCGGGCAGTCGGCCCATCCGCAGCAGATCCGCATACCTCGGCGACCCAACCGCCTGGACATGACCCCCGACGAACTTATGGGCGCGACCACTTAGATCCCGTGCGTTTTGTCGGGTCCGGTCGGCGATACCATGTCGACACGTCTGCGTTCCCCACCATCCGAGGACAGGAACCCAGCACCAGTGCCTACGGTCTCAAGACGCGAATTCGTCAAATACGGTCTGGCTGCACCGGCATTGCTGGGCCTGGGGACGCTGGCTGCGACTCTTGGGCAACAGGCAGCAGCAGCCAACACCAGGCTGATCGATTTCGCGGATCGGTTGGTGCCGCCGGATGCGATCAAATCGGCGGGCTTTGACGGCGCGCTGGTCTATGTGGCCGAGTCGCGGCCGGGCGCGAACTTCGATTTCAAACCCGTCAGCCGTGAGTACGCGGATGCGCTGCGCGCGGCGGGGCTGCACATCGTCAGCTGCTACCAGTACGGAAAACCCGGCTGGCCTACCTCCCCGTCGGACTACACCCGTGGGTACGACGGTGGCGCGGCAGACGCTCGGGCTGCTCTGCGGCTGCACGCTGCGGCCGGGGGTCCCGATTCGGCGCCGATCTTCTTCAGCATCGACGAGGGTATCGACCTCGACACCTGGAAAAGCGTTGCTGTTGAGTGGGTTCGGGGGATCAACTCGGTACTGGGTGTAGGCCGCACCGGAATCTACGGCCATAACCGGGTGTGCGCCTGGGCGATTGGGGACAACGTGATCGGGCACTCAACCACCGCGGGGCACCGGTGGGCATGGCAGACGATGGGGTGGTCCAATGGCGAGCGTGAGCCTGCAGCCGTGCTATATCAGTCGGTGATCGTCGACGCGACCCACTCGGGTGTCGTCCTGGACGGGGTGCATGTGGATGTGGACGATGCCCTGGCGGCTGATTACGGGCAGTGGGATTTGCCTCGGTAGCCCAGCGGTGGCCTACGTCGGCCGAAGGATCGCGACGAGGAAGTCGGAGTCATCGGTGAACGGGCGAAGATCCCAGGTGGACAGCAGCAGATCGGGCACGAGTCCGGCATCTGCCGCGTCGTCGAAGAACTCGGCGAAGTCGTAGCCGCGGCCGGCGCCGAACCCGATCACCGCCCGGCCGCCGTCCCCGAGGTGGGCACGGACCCGGTTCAGCACCTGGACCCGGGTGCTCGGGGCAAGAAATGTCATGACGTTTCCGGCCAACACGGCCACGTCGAAAGGTTCGGTGATGCCGCGCGCGGACAAGTCGAGCTCGGCGAGGTCGCCGACCAGCCAGCGCGGCCCGGGATGATCCTGCTCGGCTGCCTCGATGAGCGCCGGATCGACGTCGACACCGACGACGTGGTGACCGGCCGCGGTCAGAAACCCGCCCAACCGGCCGGGGCCACAGCCGGCATCGAGGATGCGGGCGCCGCGGGGCACCATCGCGTCCAGGAAGCGAGCCTCGCCGGCCAGATCCTTGCCGGCGCGCGCCATGGAACGGAAGCGCTCGACATACCAGTGCGAATGCCCGGGATCTTGTGCGACCTTCTGCATCCAGATGCTCTGCTCGGCCATACGAGCATTGTCGCAGGAGATGACCTGGCACATCGACGTCAGCACGTCGACCATCCATCGACGCCGCCCAATCCCCTGTCAGGTTTCGGTGGCGGGTCGGGGGCGAGGCTGCCGTCGGGGGCGATGTGGGCGAAGATCTGCTGGACCAGTGTGAGGACGTGTGGGTCGCACTTGGCCCCGCTCAAGCTGCAGCCGCGCGCCGCGCGACCGACCACCACGGCGGTGGCCGCGCAAACTGTGGGCTCTTTGGCGGTCATCTTTGCGTCCTCGCAGCTGTTCGTGCAGCAGCTTGATGCGATCGGACCGATGCTCGGATTGTCCGGGGCCGTCACCGCATTGCTGCTGTCTCCGATTGCCACCGAGTTGCCCGAGATCATGAACGCGATCATCTGGGTGCGTCACGGCAAAACCCACCTGGCCCTGGCCAATATCTCCGGGGCGATGATGATCCAGGCAACCGTGCCCAGCGGCCTGGGTCTGCTGTTCACCGACTGGCGCTTCGACCACGCCC
>NZ_JBYCKY010000400.1:0-2044 GCF_057473605.1 Mycobacterium sp. TH-M82
TCGGGATCGCCCGGCAGCCGCCGCCGGGCCCGCCGGATCAGGCCGACCACCTCCGGGTTGTGGTTGGTGGTGTGCAACCACTGTGCGGCGTTCTGCAACGACCCCGGGGGGAGCCGTCGAAAAGTGGCCGGAGCGGGGATGGGCTGCGGCTGTTCCATTGCGCCCGTCTCCGGATCGGGCGGCGCGACTTCCACTGAATCCACGTTAGGTGCTGCGAGCGCAGGCAGGCAACGGGACTCGCTGGACGTGTGTCCCACGTCGCATCCAGGTCGGGGCACGCAGCGCGTCACGCTCGAGACCCAGGCTCGGGCCGGCGGATCTGCTACCCGAGAGCGGTTGCGAGGCCACCGAACTCGACACCAGTGAGCGTCACCACCTCCGGCGCGCCGGTGGACGGCACCAGCGTGACCGTGATCGGTCGCGCGGAGGCCAACAGCCCGCCGAGCGGAACGGTTGCATATGCCGTCCCGTCGTACGTAGGCGGCACCGGGAGCGGTTCGGTGATCGATGTCTGGCCGTAGAAGTAACCGTTCGCGACGTTGTACGGCAAACGTGCCAACGCTTCGGCGGCCATCAGCGGGTGGCCGGTTTGCACCGCGGTCTCGATCGCCGTGACGCTGCTGGCGTATGCCGCCGATGCGCTGGCCTGCGCGCCGAGCGCATCGACTGCGGCCAACAACGGTCGCGGTAACTCGACTGATCCTGTCCAGCTGACGGTCCCATTCGCCGATTCCACCTCGGTCACGGTCACCTGCACGGGACCAAGCGGTGTTTGCGCGTCCAGGTGAACGACAGGCATGCCGGTGCCGCTGGTCGTGACGGTTCCGGTGATGCCGGTAGTGCTGGGGATCGTAGGCACCGTTGTCGGGGCCGTGATCGCGCCCGTTGTCGTGGACGTGCCTGTCGCGACGGCGGAACCGGACGTGGTCGTGGCCACCGTCGTCGCAGCATTGACCTGGCCGGCCGTGGTTTGCGTGACGGGTGCCGCAGTGATGACCGTGCCGCCATCGCCCGTGGCGACGGGATCGGTCTTACCGCCGGGGTCGGCCCTGATGATGGGCTCGGTTTTCCCGCCCGGGTCGGTCTTGATGATGGGCTCGGTCGTCCCGCCGCCGGTCCCGGCTTGCGGAGTCCCACCGCCGGTACCGGACGCGGTGCTGCCACCGGTGGCCTGGCCGCTCCCCCCCGTCGTCGCGGTGGTGCCGCCGTTGCCGATCAGCGGGCGTCCCAGCAGCGCCCTCGCGGGTGCATTCACCGCGCTCACCAACGCCTGCCCGGCAGTGGCAACGTCGGCTCTGATGCCCATCCCCGCGGCGGCGACGCCGGCGCCGATCGTCTGCTCGGCGTTGGCTATCTCTGTGCCCAGATACGCCAAGGCGCCAGAACCCAGCGTTCTCACCAACCCAGCATGAAAGGCTGCGGCCTGCGCGCTCACGGCCTGATAGCCGCGGGCATAGCTTTCGAACGCCGCCTGCACTGCCGCCGTCACGTCATCGGCGGCCATCGCGCCCATCTGGGTGGTACCGGTCGCAGCCGTCGCATGTGCCGCGGCCAAAGCCGATCCGATTGCCTCAAAATCGTTCGCCGCCGCCGTCAGCGCCTCGGGCCTCACGTTCAGAAACGACATTTCTCGTCTTCCTCTCACTCAGCAGTGCAATCATTGCCGAGTCGTTGAGAATTGGAGCCTATCGCCACTTCTGGATGTCTCTGGTTGAAATGTTTCTGGCGCGTGCGCAAACAATTCGCGCCTCAACGCTGCCGCTGTCCATATCGCATTAGGTGGCAAGGCAAATCGGCGAAACCGATCGACGCGGCTGCGAATGATCCTGCTACAGCAGACCCAAGGCCCGTGCACTCTGGTAGAGGCAGATCGCGGCGGCGGCGGCGACGTTGAGACTCTCGGCGCCGCCCGCCATCGGGATGCACACCCGGTGGTCCGCGGCCGCGGCGAACTCGGCCGGCAGGCCCTGGGATTCCGGCCCGAACAGCCATGCCGTCGCCGCGCTGAGCACCCGGTCGGCGTCGTCCAGACGCGTCTCACCGT
>NZ_JBYCKY010000401.1:0-1176 GCF_057473605.1 Mycobacterium sp. TH-M82
TCTACAACCAGGCGACCATGAGCGCCACGGGCATACCTCAGGTCGCGGCGGTGCTGGGCTCGTGCACCGCGGGCGGCGCCTACGTGCCGGCGATGAGCGACGAGGCCGTCATCGTGCGCGAGCAGGGCACGATCTTCCTCGGCGGCCCGCCGCTGGTCAAAGCCGCCACCGGCGAGATCGTCACCGCCGAAGAGCTGGGCGGCGGCGAGCTGCACTCGCGGGTCTCCGGGGTCACCGATCATCTGGCCGACGACGACGAACACGCGCTCCGCATCGTCCGGCGCATTGCCGCCACCTTCGGCCCGCAGGCCCAAAGCCCTTGGCAGGCAAGGCATACCGTCGAGCCCAAGCACCGTCAAACCGAGCTCTACGACGTGGTGCCGCCGGACCCGCGGGTGCCCTACGATGTCCACCAGGTGATCCTCCGGCTGGTCGACGGCAGCGAATTCTCCGAGTTCAAAACCGAATACGGCAAAACCCTGGTGACCGGATTCGCGCACATCCATGGCCACCCGGTCGGAATCCTCGCCAACAACGGGGTGCTGTTCGGCGAATCAGCGCTCAAGGGCACACATTTCATCGAGCTGTGCGACAAGCGCTGCACCCCGCTGCTGTTCTTGCAGAACATCGCCGGCTTCATGGTTGGGCGGGACTACGAAGCCGGCGGCATCGCCAAGCACGGCGCGAAAATGGTCACCGCGGTGGCCTGCGCCCGGGTGCCGAAGCTGACCGTGGTGATCGGCGGGTCCTACGGCGCCGGCAACTACTCGATGTGCGGGCGGGCCTACTCGCCGCGGTTTTTGTGGATGTGGCCCAACGCCCGGATCTCGGTGATGGGCGGCGAGCAGGCCGCGTCGGTGCTGGCGACCGTGCACGGCGACCGGCTGGCCGCCGCCGGCACACGGTGGTCCGCCGCCGACGAGGAGGCGTTCAAGGCGCCGATCCGGGCGCAGTACGAGGCGCAGGGCAACCCGTATTACTCGACTGCGCGGCTGTGGGACGACGGCATCATCGATCCGGCCGACACCAGAACTGTGCTGGGACTTGCTCTTTCGGTGTGTGCGAACGCCCCACTGGAACCGGTTTCCTACGGCGTGTTCCGGATGTGAGCCAGATGTTCGATACCGTGCTGGTGGCCAACCGCGGCGAGATCGCGGTGCGGGTGATCCGCACCCT
>NZ_JBYCKY010000402.1:0-4885 GCF_057473605.1 Mycobacterium sp. TH-M82
CGACCACGGCGCCACCAGCGCCGGCGACTGGCAAACCACCGTCACCGACACCGGCCGACTGGTCCGGGCCGACGGCACCGGCCCACCCCAGATCAACCACGCCCACCACCGCGAAGAAGTCCTACGCGGCGACCCCGACCCACCAGCACACGCGCCCTGGCGGGCGTGTGAATCTCCCGTGTTGCCATCATGAACACCTGCGCGGCGAACGCATTAGACGACCTCGCTGACTGGTCGCCGTGGCGGACTTAGATGATGCTGCGCGCCGAAACGTCGACTTCGACCTAGCGGCCGGCGATCGCGAGTTCGCTATCAGTGATGCGCTTCTGGCAACGCGCACACCGCTGCCGACGCCGTTGCTCAAGCGCATCCGGGAGGGTGTCGACATGGGCTGGTACCGGGACGCGACCCGTAAGTTGGTCCTCGATGGCCTTGATCGCCAAGAGCGCCAGAGCGTCGCTTGAGCCTGCGAAGCTGCCCCGGCTGACACGCCCGCAGACGTGAATACTGTCGCCCATGTGCACCAGCAGGAGGCAGCATTTCGGGAATTGTCGACCGCTCAGCGGACCCGGAAGATCACCGAGCGCTGCACGACGACGTTGATCACCGTCGCGGTGCCCTGTGCGGCCACGAAGGCAACCGGAATCGCCCACCTCCGAAAGTGCAGTTGTCGCTGGAAGCCGGGCGATTGTCTACCTGCCCAATTTCCAGTGACTGGTGAGGCAGATGTGCTTACTCCTGCGGGAAGCCCTCGCGGTCATGCGTCGACCCGCCGTAGCACCGGATGTCAATTGATCACGGCAGCAAGCTGAAGCGCCCGCCGCGAGTCGGGCGCAGGACTGCAAAATGTCGGTGGTCGAGGGTGACGATCGTGCGAGTGCGGAACCGATCAGCCAGCACCACGTTGGATGCATCCGCGATCCCGATACGCTGATCACGGTATTTCTTGATGACGCCGGCGGCTTCCTCCAGCTCCGACGAGCCGAAATCGGCCAGCTCCCAAGCGCCGCCGGAGAGTTCCCGTAGCGCAGCGAGTTCGGCGTCGACACCGATCCGGGTCGCGATGAGGTAGTCCAGCTCGGCCACGACGTACGGCGAGACGACGAGCACGTCCGTGGATTCGTCGATCACGCGCGACACCGCGTCATGGTCCGGCTCGCCGGCATCGAAATAAGCCAGCAACGCGCCGGTGTCGATGATCACCGCTCCCCGAAACCATCGAGAAGCTCGTCAACGCGACGGGCGGCGGGCTCCGAACCGGAAAACAGGCCACCGCGGGGCCGGGGCCTGGCCTGGCTTACGCCGGCTTGGATGGATTCGCGAATCACCTTGGCTTCGGAGACACCGCGCTGCTTTGCGACGCGCTTGACGGCCGTCTTGAGCTCGCTCGGCAGATAGATCGTCGTTTTGTCCACGACATATGGTACAACCGCTGGCACCATACTCGACGTCCAGGTGCGCAGCCGAGTCGCTGAAGCTGCACCCAGTGGGGCATCCCTGGCGCTGGCGTTACCCCAGGTGTCGCCGGCTCAGCCACCCTGCAAGTCCGCCTACATTCGTCATCCACAGGCCTGGCTAGCGCTGCGGCCGTGCGGCCTGCACCATTCAACGATGACCGACGATCTACACGCCAACAGACTGGGAACGTTGCTGCGGCTGCGCGGCGGGGACCTGGGAGCCGGTGAGCCCGTCGCGGTCTGCTGGGGTAGCGCTGCGGCAGCCCGACGTTAAAGCCCTTAACACACGCAAGGTGTTGGACGAAAATATCCTTGACACAGGCAAGGGCAGGAAGGCAGAATGGCCGACCGGATGAACCAGATCATCGAAGCCGCCGAGCAGCAAGGCTTCGAGGTCCGCCAGACTGCCCGGGCGACCTGGATCTTCCGCAAGGGCACCGTCACGGTGACCCACAGGATGCCGGGCAATGCCGTTGAGTGGCTGCGATTCATCGCACTGCTGCGTACCGCGGGTCTGGTCTTTCCGCCCGAGCGACAAGGAGGATCCCTAGATGCCCGAGCAGTGGATGGCGCGCGTGAGTGCATTCGTGCGCAACGTCGGTCCGGACGAGCAGGCTGAGCTGACTGAGAAGCTCGACGCTGGCGTCAGTGTCGATTCGGCTACCGGCCTGTTGACCGCCGTCTATCAGGTCACCGCCAATACCCTGCGACAGGCTGTAGACGAAGCCCTCCGGACGGCCCGCACCCTACCGACGAAACCGAGTCAACTGCAGGTGCAGCCCCTCGATGAGTGGATGGCCGAACAGAAGGCGCCGGGTCCGCAAGACCTGATCGGCGCAACTGAGGCCGCGGGGTTGCTCGGGGTGTCTCGGCAACGGGTAGGACAACTCACCGAGCGGCCGGACTTCCCGACCCCGATCGCGCGCCTGTCCGCCGGCCCGGTCTGGACCCGGGCCAGCATCGAGGTGTTCAACCGGAATTGGGACCGCAAGATCAGCGGCCGCCCCTCCGCAAATCCGACAAAGTCGATAGCCGGCATTCGCGGATAAACGAACGGGCGGTGTTGGTGTCCCCGGGCGTGGTGGCTGAATTGGTGCCCGCCACACCACCTCCGAGACCACGATCAGCTGATCATCGCTGCGCGGATCGGTCACGCGGAGTATCAGCCACGGGGCGCGATCTCCTGACTTGCCGCGGAATCGAGGTCCGCTCGTAATCGTTCCAACTCCACACGCGGAGCGCTCCTGAACGCCGCGACGGCCGCCTCGGCCCTGATGAATCGATTTCTGCGTAGCGGGGAAAGCTCGCCGCCGGGACCCCCAAGGGTGATTAATTACGGCATGATTTCTATACATGGTTGAGTTTGAGTTTGATTCCGCCAAGAGCGCGGCAAACCTGGTCAAGCTTGACCATATGGCGAGCCGAAGCTACACCCAGTACGGCACCCGCGCCCGGTACTGTCGCATCGCCACCGCGGCGAAGAGCCAACCCACAACGGTCAGCACCAGTACCACCGCCCAGTGCCGCAGCGGCTGATGGGCGCCGAGCAGCGGCAACCGCATCAGGTCCAGGTAATGGAAAAGCGGGTTGAATTCGACGACGGCCATCCACCGGGTCGCATTCTGTGCGCGCAGGGTGTCGTAGTTCCAGATGATCGGCGTCATCAAGAACAGCAGCTGCACCACCGAGAACAGCAGCGGGCCGATGTCGCGGTAGCGGGTGGCCAGGATGCCGAAGCACAGTGACACCCACACGCAGTTCAACACGATCAGCAACAGCGCCGGCAGCACCGACAGGTCGGCCCACGACCACGGCTTGGGATAGATCAACGCGATCGGTATGTAGATGACGATGTTGTGCGCGAACAGGATCAGCTGCCGCCACACCAGCCGGTAGACGTGCACACTCAACGGCGTGGGCAGCTGTTTGATCAGGCCCTCGTTGGCGACGAACACATCGGCGCCCTCCAGGATGGCGGCGTTGAGCAGGTTCCAGATGATCAGCCCCAGCGCCACATACGGCAGATGCACCGACAACTCGAGGTGAAACAGCTTGGAGTACAAGCCACCCATAGCCACCGCGGTGGTGGCGGTGCCGATGGTGATCCAGAACGGGCCCAGCACGCTACGCCGGTAACGTTGCTTGATGTCCTGCCAGCCCAGGTGCAGCCACAGCTCGTGGCGGCGATACCCCTCGACCAGGTCGGCGCGGGCTCGTTTCAGCGTCCGGGATTGCCGGGCCGCGTCGATGAAGGTCATTCCTGCTCCCCAGGATCCCCAAGGCGAGCGAACTTCTCGCGACGGCCCAACCGCCGCAACCGGATCCACTCGGCCAGGCCGGCCACATCGAAGCGGCGCGACACCAGGAAGAACCAGCCGAACCGTAGCCACTCCTGTATCAGCAGGCGGCGCATCCCGCGCTGGGCCATCAGGTAGCCGCGGTTGCGGTAGGTGAAAAACCGCTTGCACGGATCGTCGGGGTACTGGGCGTGCATCGTCCCGCCCAGGATCGGCTTGAACTCGCCCGAACCGCACGGGTGCAGATACACCGCGTTCAGGCAGGTGCCGAATGCCAGCCCGGAGCGCACCAGCCGGCGGTGTAGCTCCACCTCGTCGCCCCGCACGAACAGCCGAACATCGGGCACGCCAACGGCTTCCAACGCGTGAGCGGCGAACAGCGCACCGTTGAACAGCGAGGCGATCCCGGGAAGCAGGGCAGGATCTGCTGCGCCAGAATGTAGTTCGCTGACCAGCCGCCGCCACTTGAGTCCTCGCCGCAGCGGAAACGCCAGCCGCTCGGGGTCGTCGATGTCGCAGACCATCGGCGACACCTCCGCCAATCCGTACTCGGCGGCGCACGCCATTAGGCCCGCCAGCACGCCCGAGTCGGCGGGCCGGCCGTCGTCGTCGGCCAGCCACAGCCAGTCCGCTCCCGCGGCCAGCGCATGCAGCATACCCAACGCGAATCCGCCTGCACCGCCGAGGTTTCGGCGCGATCTCAGATAGCTCGACGGGATGGGCTGGCCATCCACCAGCTTCCAGACCTTATCGTCCGAGTCGTTGTCGACGACGACCAGATGGTCGGGCTGGCGGGTCTGGGTGACCACCGCGTCCAGCGACGTGGCCAGTTGGTCGGCCCGCCGGTAAGTGACGACGACGGCGTACACCAGCTCGGTCACGCCTTGTCACCGACGCTGTCGGCGCGGGTCTCCGACAGCACGTCGCGCACCTGCCGGGCGGCGGCCTCACCGTCGTAGGCGCCGACCACCTCCTCGATGCCGCCCGCCATTTTGATAGTGCCGTGGTCGATCCAGATCGCGGTCTTGCACAGGCGCGCCAGAAACTCGTTGGAATGGCTGGCGAACACCAGGATTCCGGACCGCTCCACCAGCTTCTGCAGCCGGGACTGGGCCTTCTTCATGAATTCGG
>NZ_JBYCKY010000403.1:0-6605 GCF_057473605.1 Mycobacterium sp. TH-M82
GCGCCGACTACAACATGCTGCTCGTCTCACGGCTGCGGGAGGAATCCAAACACAACATTCGCGTAGGGGTACTGCGCACCGTCGCCCGCACCGGCTCGGTCATCACCTCGGCCGGAATCATCTTCGCCGCCAGCATGTTCGGACTGATGTTCGGCTCCATCGCGATCATGATCCAAGTCGGCCTCATCATCGGCTGCGGACTCCTACTCGACACATTCCTCGTTCGCACCCTCACCGTCCCCGCCATCGCCACACTCCTGCGCGAAGCCAGCTGGTGGCCCAACACGCCGCGCTCTATCCCACCTCCACACCGTCAGGCCCGCCTGAGCGATCCGTATTACGACACAGGCACCCTGTAACCGCCGCAGATTGGGGGATTACGGCTACGGGTGCGTGGTTTCGGCGCCACAATGGCTGGAATCGCGAGTGAAGTGCAGGCGGTGCCCCAAGCCGTTGTTGCGATGGCACCCATTAGCCGCCGCCCCCTGCACCGTTTCCGGCGTCGAGTTGTCCGTAGAGCAGTGCGATTGTCGATTCTTGTTCGGCAAGCTTGGTTCTCAGTGCGCGGATCTCACCGTCCTTGGCGACCAGTTGGGCACGTAGGGCGGCTACGACGGTGCTCTCGCGGCCCGTCGCGGCGTCGAGCGAAGGCGGCTGGCGTCGGTAGGCGTCGATGATCGCGACGAGGTCGCGGTGCTTGTAGACGGTCTTGCGTTCTACGCCGGCGCGGGCAGCGACGGTGGATATGTTGATGATGGCGTTGGTCTTGCGCAGGTGTTTGATGGCGCGTTCGATATCCCGGCGCTTGGTCTGGGAGATGTTCTTACGGTAGTCGGCCAGGGCGCGGCGGGCGTTATCCGAAGGGGGAGGGGGGCGTTGCCTCATCCGGTTGCGTTGGGGTCGGCTTTGCGTAGAACAGATTCGTGGCTGCCGCGGGTCTTGACCTTCAACAGCGGCAACCGGTTTGAGGCACCAGCACCGCCCACACTGGCTCCGTTCGCGAGGCCCTCGGTGTCGGTGTGCAGACGCTCGATGATCGCGTCCAGAGAGGCGATCTCCCGGCGCCGTTCGTGAATCCACACGTTGTCGTCGGTGAGTTCCCGCCCGCTACGTCGCCGGTACTGTTCGCGGCGGACCTCGATCAAGTTGACGGTCTTGGCGCGCTGCGCGATCAATTCGTCGAGATGAGTGGCGTCGGTGGCGAAATGCCCGCATGACAGACAAGCATTTCCTTTGTCACAGCTCTTCAGCGGAGGAAGCAGGCACACGCCGTTGGGAAGTACCCGATCCGTGCGGGCCGCCAGTTGAGTCATGTCATAAATATCGGATGGACTGATTGCGATATCGGTGCCGTGTGCGCCGACCTTCTTGTGCCGCAGGAATTCTGACTCAGCTGTTGCAGCAAGCGTCGCAGCGTAGCGCAGGGTCATCTCAGGGGATGCGTGCCCAAGGTATCGCTGTACCACGTGAATGGGAACGCCGTCGTTTAGCAACTCGGTGGCCCGGGTATGGCGCAGCCGATGGGTCTGGCTGAACCGCAGCGGACGCCCGGCCGAGTCGGCCAGGCCGTGAACCTTGTCGAGTTTGTTCAGTGCCACACCGTAGGACTGGTAGGTGCGGGCCCGGTGGCCCTGATGCTGGTGGCGCAGTCCGAGGAACAGGTACTTCGGGCTCAGCCCAGGGTAGCGGCGGCGAACCCACTGTTGCTGTTCGGTGATCACGTTGACCACCGCCTTCTCAACCAGGATCGACGGCAGTACCCCGTCGACCTTGGTCTGCTGGTAGCGCAACTTGGCGACGAATGCGTTGGGGTCATCGGAATCTGTGGGGCGTTCCTGGCCGGGAATAGCGGTCAGAGGGTCGAAGTCGAGCATCAGTATCTCCGAGGCTCGGCGTCCGGTCAGCGCCTGCAGCAGCCAGACGCGCGCGGCTTGCGGGTCTCCGAGGCCGGCGACAACCGAGATCGTTGCATCAGGGTGAGTGATGGCCACCGGCATACCGCGATCGGCCGCCAGCACATCGAGGTAGCACAGCATCTGCTGCAATTCCGACGTGGAGAACCACGTCAGCTCCCGCTGCCGGTTGGCGCGGCGCGTTCGAAACGCCGCGCCCCACAGACGCGTGTAGGTGTCGGTGATCTGAGCCCACCGGGGGTCGCCGGTCGCCGCAGCGGCTTCCTCGGCGTGATCAACCATGAAGGCGTAGAACACCTGGGCCTGCGACTGGGTCGAGTCCACCGCGGATGCTGACAACGGCCGGTCTGGTTTGAACTGTGCGGATGGGGATTTCAGGTAGTTGGAGAACTCGGTGAACAACAACCGCAGGGCGGCGCGGTCATCGGCCAACAGTGGGGTGCTGATGTTGCGGGCGGCCAAGAACGGGCCGAGGTGCCTGGCCATGTTGCGAGCACGATCGGCTACCGATGACCAGCGCAGCAATTCCGCGGTTATGGAGGTGCGCAGCCAGAACCGCACGCCCTCACGCAGCCAGGGCGGGTGGATCGCGGCAAGTTTGACGACTTGGTCATGGCTGGGTTCATGTTCGCGCTGTGGTATGCGGGGATCAGCCCGTAGATCCCAGATGTCATGGGCCCACCACGGGGCATCGGTGCAGCGCACCGATACGTAAAGATGCAGGTGCTCGATCAAGGCCACGACCTGGCGCCGAGCCCCCGCGGAGGGCAGGCGGGCGTTGCGGCGCTCAAAGCGCACCACGGCGTGACGTACGACATCCTCGGCCGCGAGGTCTGCAATGCTCACTGGAGGCCGGTGATACCGCTGCTGGTGCTCGGCGGCGGCGTCGGTCAAGGCGACGGCCGTCCACTTCAGCAGGAACGGCTCGATCTTGCGGATTCCTTCGTGGCCGCACAACCACACCCACCACGCCATTTCTTGGCGAAAGCGTTCTGGGACATCGGCGGGGGTGAAGTCGTGGCCGTCGGGATTGTTCAGGTAGCGCTGGTTGCGCACGAACACGGCGTCGAACGGTGCAGCGTCGATGCGGTAGTGCAAAGTTCGCCACGATTCAGGGACCTGCTGCCATTGCCGATCCCACACGGTGGCCGCCGCGGATCCTGCAGAATCGACGTGACTGTTACGGGGTTGAGTCATGGCTCACCTTCCAGCCGGCGACGAAGCTCTTCCACTGCGCGACCGTGCGCATCTCGGCGTCGGCGGTCACCCACCCGTAGATCGACAGCGTGGTCTGCACATCGGCGTGGCCGAGACGGCGCATCACCACGTGTTCAGGCACCCCAGACAACAGCAGAGCTGTAGCGTGGGTGTGGCGCAGCCAGTGAGGAGTCCAGTCCTGCGGCAACACATCAGCATGGGCGGCCGTGAGGGTGTCCACCTTGTCGTAGACGGTTTCCGGGCGCAACGGTGCATAGCGCTGGCCGCGTGCCAGATTGACGAACACGAAGTGCGACGCCAGATCGGCAACCGCGACGTCGGCGGCCCACCCGATCAGCTGCCACACGTACTCGCTGTAGAGGGCTACCAGATCATCGCCGATGTAGATCCGGCGTGCACCGGACTTGGCTCGTACCCCATGGGGGTGATCGTCGCGGCCGGCCACCAGAATCGACGGAGTCTCACCCCCGGTGATATGGAAATCATTGTGGCGCAAAGATAATGCTTCACCTATTCGCATTCCGGTCTCGGCCAGGACGGCGAAGAATAACCGGTCACGCAAACCCGCCTCGCTGCCGGTCCACTCACCCGACGGCGACTGCACACTGCAGCCATCCAGGATGGCGTTGACTTGATCGGGCAACAACACCGGCGTCTCGCTGCGATTGGGTGCACGCCGGCGGTGCACAGGCACCTCCTGATCACGTCGCGGTCCGACACCAGCCAGGGTGGGGGCATAGCGGCGCCGCGAGGATCGGGCGTGGGAGGAAAACAAGCGGCGGTACGGGCGGGTCAAATCGTGGGCGTCGGCGAAGTACCGGTACATCGACAACACCGCAGCCCCCCGCGGCTGCAACGACGACTCGGCCATCCCAGGCCCGGGCTCACCGATACGGACCATGCCCGGCAGATCCCCAGTCCGCAGATAACACAGGAACTCGCCAAACAGGCTAGTGGGAAAATCATCCCAGGCCGCGCCGGTGTGTTCGAGCACCGTCCACCACGCCGATAGCCCGTATGCGTAGGCACGCACCGTATTTGGAGACGCGCCCTGATCTGCGAGGAACCGCAAGTACTCTCGGGCAGGTGCAACGGGTAGCCGATCGGCGCCGACCACCGTGTAGGTATCAGGCCGGTCCGGGAAACACAGCCGCTGCACCCGCGCCACGTTCAGCAGCCTCTCGCGCCGTTCATGGAGTTTTACCGCGACGGAAATCGTCGAGGCGGACCACTTGATGCCGCTCTTCCGGGGCTGATCCGCTAGCACCGCGCATCCCGACGGCAGCCATCGGGCGCCTGTCAGATGCAGGTGAAGGCCGTTGCGTAGCCAGGAACCATTCGAGCAGATCCGATGGAAATATCATTGACTCGCGTGCGGCCAGCATCGGCACCGAGGCATCCCCGTAGCAGCGTTCCACCCACTTGCGCAGCAGCCTGGGCCGCTCGGGGTCACGTTCGTTCCATCCGGGTTCCGTCATACCCCAGGTATGCCCAGTCTCAGGATTGATCCGTGAATACAGTTGTGTGGTAAGCATTTTTGCGCGATCAGCGTCGATCAATCCCGAGTCACGCATGTGCATGATCAGCGAACCCAACGACAAGCCCCACTTGTCCTTGAGCGGTTTGAGGTTCAACAGTGACATCACCTGTGGCAACTCCGGCGCCAGCGCGGCGACGGGCGCCAACAACTCGGTGGCGAACCGGTTGGCCTCCAACTCCTCGCCCGAGTTCACCGAGCAGTGCCCACGGCTGTGCAACACCAAATGCCCCAACTCATGGGCAACGGTGAATCGGGTCCGTTCCCACGACTCGGATTCGCGCAACACTACGAGCGGGCGATCCCGGTGTCGTCCCACCCAACTCGAATAACCCAAGTGCTTCTCGTCACGCGCTCTCCCCGGTGTGGCCGCGAACTCGCTCTCCCACTCACCCGGAGTGCGCCGCCGGACGATCACCGGTGCACCCAATCGCTCAGTTTCATACATCAAATCATCCAGTGGCTCATGAGGTTCTAGCCCCATCGCCTCGCGCAGCCACCCTGCGGCCTGGACCGCGCTCGGCCGGTGATGATCCTTGCCGCAGATCGACGGGACCTTCACATGAGGCAATTTCGACCGCTCATCCAGGTCGCCGAGAAAATCGCCGGCGAGCGAAGCGAACGTCGCCAAGAAGTCCTGCTCGCCAACAGTCATCGACTTTGGCGCCCGGAAAAGCAACTCACCCGCCGATACGCGAGACTGCGGTTCCGAGCTGAAAAACCGTGCAGGAAAGCGGAACAACTCCGACAGCCCCGCAACCTCATCAACGGACAACATGATCGTCGAAGACTTCTCGATCTTCGTCTGGCGGGCATTGCTCCAGCCAACCAGGCCCACCACAGAAGTTGCCGTCATGCGCCGCAATAGCCGGGCCTGCCGGACCCGTGCACCAAAAACCTCGATCATCGTGCGCTCGATTCAACATCACCCGAGTGGGAGCCCCGCATGCACCCAGCAGTGTGCACGAGGGCTACGACGATTCCGGCGGCGCTTCGTTCAGTGTCTCCTCGGTGACGCCGTCGGCATCCGCGAAGTCCTCGTCCCGGCGCCGCTTTCCGGGCATTGCAACCTCGGTAGCCTGCGTGAACGGATCCATGGTGGGTGCCGTTTTCGCACGCTGCTCCATGATCGGTGGCGGCAGCGGAGTGCTGGCGTAGAGTACCTGAACCTTGTCGGTGAGTATGCCCGCAGCCAAGACCGCACCACCCAAGCCCAGATTGCCTGGCCACCACAGTACGTATTGCCGATACCCGGGAGGCTCCGGAATGCCATCCCCGCCGCCGATTGGGTACCCCAATTCCTCCTCGATACTCAGCTGATGCTCGCCGGGCACATACTCCACCGATTCGAGCAGGCTGCCGTCCCAGTTGCGTGGATGTTTGCGCACCCCGATACGAGACCCCTTCCCGTCGACCAGAACAATCCCAAACCCGTTGCCCTTGATCGCCTTCAAAGTCGAGTCCTCGGTCTGGCGACGCCACCTCGAGAACAGCAACGTCTCCAGCAGCGTGCATGACACGGTGATTCCTCGGGGATCGTTCCCCTGATCGACGTACCGGTCCGGAACCTCCGCCAACCTCGCACACAGATCGCCATGCGTTTCGCCCAACACGAGAGCATGCTGCTCGACGAACTTCTCCACCAGCAGTTGTGGATTGTCGTGTAGGTCCATGGGGTGAATTTTTACCCCGGTATCCCACATCGGCCGGCGCGCCACGCCGTGCAAACTTGGAAAATGTTTGGCCAACCATACCTAAGAGGATACATGTATACGATGATTAATGTGCAGGTAAACACGCTGATTGACCAATAGAACGTGTTAAACCTCTGATAAGGCGACCAGGTGCTGCTGCACGTGGCCCGTGACGGGGCCGGCGCTCGCAGGCTGACCGAGATCGCCGTGCTGCGCCCCGCGGACGGCCGGGTTCGGGCGGTC
>NZ_JBYCKY010000404.1:0-8017 GCF_057473605.1 Mycobacterium sp. TH-M82
AAAGTTCGGGAATTGCATCAGATGGGCGTGTTTCCGCAGGTCGCCTGCTGAGCCGGGTGCGGCAATAGATTTGCGGTGTCTGCCCGACACGCCGCCTGACCGGCATTCCTTGAATCACTCATCCGTCAGATGCATGATTCTCGCTTTGGAGGGGTCGCATCGAGGCGGTATGGAGGCGGTATGGGACGAGCGGATCTGGCCGGTGCGGCGCATCTGGAGCTGGTTTCTGGTGTGGTGCAGCTGCGCCCGGCAGATGCGGTGCTGGAGGCGATGTTGCATGGTTGGTGTGCTCAGCAGGCCGCGCGCGGGCTGCGACCGGAGACCATCGTGCCGCGGGAGCGGCTGGTGCGCCGGTTCATCGAGTTCACCAATGAGTACCCGTGGCACTGGCTGCCCGGCCATGTGGACGAGTGGACCCAATCGCTGACGGCCGAGGCACATCTGGCGCCGTCGACGATCCGCGGGTACCAGACCGAGCTGCGATTGTTCAGCGAGTACTTGTGCGATGCCCGCTACGGCTGGGCCGTGGAGTGCGAGAAGCAGTTCGGGCCGGGGGTGCATCCGGTGCCGATCTGCCACGAGTGGAACACGATCGCTCATCTGAGCGATTACGAGGGCCGGCCGGAGGCTCGCCCGTTCACGCGTGCGGAGATCCAGCGGTTCCTCGACTACGCCGATGATCAGGTTGAGCGTGCGGTGCGGGCCAAACGCAAAGGCGCCCTTGCCGCGTACCGCGACGCCACAATCTTCAAGGTGATCTACGGATGGGGCTTGCGACGGACCGAAGCAGCGAAGCTGGACCTGGTCGATTTCGGGCGGAACCCGAAGGCCCCGCAGTTCGGGCGCTACGGCATGCTCAACGTCCGCTACGGCAAGGCGAAGAAGGGCCAGCCACCGCGACGGCGAAACGTGTTGTCGGTGATGGACTGGGCAGTGGAGGCGGTCGCCGACTACGTCGAGAATGTCCGGCCGAAGTTCGGCTGCGTCGACCATCCGGCCCTGTGGGTGACCGAAAGGGGCGGGCGGATCAAACCTGTCGAGATCAACGCCCGGTTCGTGGCTTACCGCGATGCCTTGAAGTTTCCGAAAGAACTTGTGCCCCATTCGATTCGTCACTCGTATGTAACCCATCTCACCGAGGACGGCGTCGATCGGCGGTTCATCCAATCCCAGATCGGACACGAGTGCGACAGTTCCACCGCCATCTACACCCACGTCAGCTCCGACTTCATGAATACCATGCTGCAGAAGGCGCTCGCGCCAGCGCTCGACGCGACCATCTCGGCAGGCAAAGACAGATGATGCCCGCCAAGCTCGACTACCACTGGCATCTGCGCAAAGTCATGGCCGACCGCGCCATGTTCGCGACCACCGATCTGATCGGCCCACTGCAACAACGTGGCATCACCTTGTCATCGAGCCAGGTCTACCGCCTCGTCGTCGAACGCCCTGAACGCCTGAGCCTGAAGATCCTGATGGCGCTGCTCGACATCTTGGACTGCACGATGGACGACCTGATCGAGCCGGTTGCGTCGGCCGCGACCGTGACAGGCAGGAAGAAAACCGCCGGAGCCGATGGTGGCGTGGGAGACCTGCGCCCCAAGCGGGCCCGCGTTCGCGGTGCCAGCCTGCCGTGAGCGCCACCGCTGATCGCCGCGCGGTCTCGGACCCGGCCGGGTTCATCACGGATCTCGTCGCTGCGGTCGACAGCCAACTCACACCCGAGCAGACCCGGGCGGTCGTCTCCGCGATTGCCGGCGGTCGAGCGAAATCACGACGACTGGCCACCTTCCTCGCTGACCATCCGGCTGTGCTCAGCGACGGGCGATCGCCGGCGCCACGGGCGATCGGTGACCTGCTGATTGGGCTGCGGGATGCCGGAGCGGCGGTGTCGGCGCCGGTCTGCGCCGAGTGCGGCAAGCAGCTGCGGAGGCTCCAACGAATCGGTCAGGACTGGTATTGCGGATCGTGCAGCCTGCGCCCGGCCCCATGTGCCGGCTGCGGGCGGCTGCGGCGCATCTCGACCCGGGATCGCGCCGGGCAGCCCCGCTGCGCGCAATGCCCGGATCGCGATGATCGGGATCCCATCTCGGTCATCTACGACGTGATCGCCCACCTGGATCCGATCGCCGACCGCGATGTGATCGCAACCGCGGTCCGCAAGCTCGCATCCCGGCCCACGCATCAGCGAAAGATCTGCTGGGCGCTGGAAGCCCAACCCGAATTACTCACCGGTGCAGCCCATCTTGCACCTGTTCGTGCGATCGTGCCGTTGATCGACGCACTCCACGCGGCGAGCATCGCCGGCATCGTCCGACCGGCATGTCCGCGGTGCCATCGCGCCGTCAAGATCGACAAACCGCTCGACGGGCAACGGGTCTGCCGCACCTGCATCGCCCACGCCCGCATCGAGGAATGCGCACGCTGCACGGCCCGGCGCGAACCGGCCACCCGAGACGAACACGGCCGACCACTGTGCTCGAACTGTCTGATCACCGATCCTGACAACCTCGAAGTCTGTCTCAACTGCGGCCGTCGTCGTCCCGTCGACACCCGAACGCCCGACGGCCCACTCTGCCCAGCCTGCCCAGCATTGACGATCGCGACCTGCTCGATCTGCGGCGAGGAAAAGCCTTGCGGGACATCCCGTATCACTGGCCGCCCGTGGTGCCCTGCCTGCCAGAACCGCTCAGCCCGATGCTGCTCATGCGGACAGACCGCCGCCGTGATCTCGGGCACCCTCGCCCAGCCGCACTGCCAAGATTGCACCAGCCGGGCCGTCTGGCACGACTGCCCGACCTGCAGCGACCCGTCCTACCCGCATCCGGGCCAATGCGGTCGCTGCCTGATCAATCAGCGCCTCAACAAGGTCCTCGGCCCGCCGTCGGCGTCGCTTCATCCCGGCCTGCAGACGCTGCGGCACAACATTGCCACCGCCGAACACCCGATCACGGCCGTGCGTTGGCTGACGAACAAATCCGTCGCTCCGGTCCTGGCCGACCTGGCTGCCGGCCGCCGCGACTTGACCCACGAGGCACTCGATGAACTTCCCGACAGCCAGCCGCTGGCCCACCTGCGGCAAGTCCTCGTCGGCGTCGGCGCCCTTCCGCAGCGCGATGAACATATGGTCCGCATCCAGCGGATGGTCGATCAGATCCTGGCCGCTCGGGCCAATCCCGAACAAAGGCAGATCCTGCACCGTTACATAACCTGGCATCTCATCCGCCGGCTGCGGCAACGCAACAACGGCAACCCAGCAACGATCCAGCAGTTCGCGTCCGTCCGCCAGCGCACCTACGGAGCTGTCGCGTTCCTGGACTGGCTCACCGGTAACGGGCTCACCCTCGGCAGCTGTCGGCAAGCCGACCTCGACCGCTGGCTGACCGACGATACCGCGACCCACCGCGGTGTCGCAGGGCATTTCATCCGCTGGGCCCACAACAACAAGCTGATTGGCGTCCGACCTCGCACCCATCGATGGGCCGGCCCCACCCAACCCCTCGATGAACAGCACCGCTGGACGGTCGCCCGACTCCTTCTGCACGACACCAGCCTGAAGCGCGAGGACCGCCTCGCCGGCCTGCTCATCCTGCTCTACGCACAAAACCTAGCCGCCATCTGCCGACTGACCATCGACGACATCGACATCACCAGCGACCCGGTCAGCCTGCGCTTGGGCAGGGCACCCATTCAGCTGCCCGAGCCGGTCTCTGAGATCGCCCGATCCGTTGTCGCCAACCGCAAAGGCCACGCCACAATCGGCGTTCTGACACCCTCCCCCTGGCTTCTCCCCGGCGGGCAGCCCGGACGGCCGATCAGCACCGGCCAGCTCGCCGCTCGACTTAACCGGCTCGGGATCCGCCCCAACCAGGCTCGCAACACCGCGCTGTTCCAGCTGGCCACCGAGATCCCCGCCGTGATCCTGTCCCGCACACTCGGCATCCACACCGACGTCGCCGTTTCCTGGCAACGTCTGTCCGCAGGAGACTGGACCAACTACGCTGCCGAGGTCAGCCAACGCCTGCCACAGCGCTGAGGCATTCGGACAGTTCCGATATCCGACGTCACCATTACACACCAGCGATGACGCCGCGCGGGCCGCGGTGAAGGGACTCGGCGATGCGCTCGGACTGTGAAGGCGGTATGCAAAGGCGGTACACAATGGAAAGAGGCACCTTCCAAGCTCTCGGAAAGTGCCTCTGACCTGTGGTCGGGCTGACAGGATTTGAACCTGCGACCACTTGACCCCCAGTCAAGTGCGCTACCAAACTGCGCCACAGCCCGGTGCCGCCGGAACGTATCCGGCGGCAGGTCGAAAGCCTACCGTAGCTGTCGGTTCCCCTCTGCGGCAAAAGTGGCGTCCGAAAGGCGGTATAAAAGCACTGCGCTGCTGGACCGAGGATCCATACCGTTACGACGAGGCGGGGATACCGGGCGATAGCACAGGTTTTGCCACCAAACCCCCTTGCTGCCGGGTTGATCGCCCGCGCCGCCCAAGCGAAGGTTCCGGCGGCTTGGGTGGCCGGCGACGAGGTCTACGGTGCTGATCCGAAACTGCGTGCCGCCCTCCGCAACCATGGATTGGGTTATGCGCCGACGGTGGCCGCCAACCGGCGAGTCCCGACCGCGGCCGGGCCGATCCGCGTCGACCAACTGCCCCGCCAGCTGCCACCATGGGCGTGGCAGAAACACTCCGCCGGGCACGGCAGCCACGGGCAGCGCTACTACTGCTGGGCCTGGATCGCGCTGAACGCCCAAGACGACACCGACACCGGCGATCACCACGCCCGGCCACCTTGCACACCCTAGGCGCCGTCGCGGGTCAATGCTGGCGCATCGAGGAATCCTTCCAGGCCGCCAGGGGCCTGACCGGACTCGACCAACACCAGGTCCGCCGCTGGCGCTCCTGGCATCGCTGGACCACCCTGGCCATGCTCGCTCACGCCTTCCTGGCCGTGGCCACCGCCGTCGAACGTGACACCCAACCCACCCCCGTTGAGCGGATTGCGTTGACCGTCAATAAATTCCGTCGTCTTTTCGACATGCTGCTACTGACCAACCGCCGCACCACCGCCAGCCTGCTGGCCTGGTCGCACTGGCGACGAAGACACCAATACCGAGCCCAATCATCCCACTACCGACGACAGGAAAACCAATGATCACGAACTACGGCTGCAGTATTAGCTGCGTGGGCCTATCGCGGCAGCGGCCAGTTCGTAGATGGGCTGCGGTGCCTTGGAAGGGGCGCCGCAGTCGTACGGCGGCTGCGGGTCGTATTCGATGCCGAGTTGGATTGCCTGGGCGACCTGGGCGCCGGCAAGTTCTGCGGCCAGTGTCAGAGCGAGGTCGATACCGGCAGAGACACCCGCCCCAGTCATGATACGACCGGCTTTGACGACCCGCTCTTCAGTGGGGCTGGCACCGTAGCTTGCCAGTATGTCGTAGGCCGCCCAGTGAGTCGTGGCGCGTTGGCCGGTCAGCAGGCCGGCGGCGCCGAGGATGAGCGCGCCGGTGCACACTGATGTGGTCCAGGTGCTGTGCGCGTGAGCGCTGCGGACCCAGTCCACGATGGGGTGTCCGTCTCGGGCTATCACACGCGAGGCCCATCCGCCGGGGACGAGGATGACATCGGGCCGTTCAACCTCGCCGAAGCTCGCGTCGACGCGCAGATGCAGGAGGTTGTTGTCGTCATCGATCGTCCCGCGTTCTGCGGCGCACAGGACGACCTGGGCGCCGGGAAGGTTGCTGAAGACCTGGTACGGGCCGACCCAGTCGAGGGCGGTGAAACCGGGGTAGAGGCCGATGGCGATGATCACGATGCGCTCCTGTGGAAGTGTTGGCGGTAGCTGTCGCGGGTCGTGCCAAGGCGTCGTTGGAAGGCCCGGTGCAAGGTTTCCGGACCGCTGAAGCCGGTCTTTGTGGCAACGGTGGCCACGGTCAGGTCGGACGTTTCCAGTAGCGGCAGACCGCTTCCACCCGCAGAGCCTCGACCAGGACGGCTGGGGTGGTGCCGACCGCGGTGCGGAAGACGCGGGCGAAGTTGCGTGGGCTCATCCCGGCTCGCTGTGCCAGTGCCTCGACGGACAGATCCTCGGTCAGATGGTCAGGTAGCCACCGCTGCAGTGCGGCGATAGCTGGCGTATCAGCCGGCTGGCTGCGCAGCTGCACGCTAAACTGCGTCTGGCCGCCAGGGCGGCGCACGAAGACGACCAGCCAGCGGGCGATCAGATGAGCCAGCTGCGCGCCACAGTCGGCTTCGACCATGGCCAGGCTCAGATCAACCCCGGCGGTGACCCCGGCCGAGGTCCATCGGTCGCGGTCTTGGACATAGATGCGGTCGGGTTCGACATTGACCTGTGGGTGTTTGATGGCCAGCCGGTCGCACGAGGCCCAATGTGTCGTGGCCCGGTATCCGTCCAGCAGCCCGGCCGCGGCCAGTGCGAGCGCGCCGGTACAGACCGAGGCCGTTCGCCGTGCCTGTGCCGAGATTCGTCGCAAATCAACCAAGGATTGTTGGTGCTCGATGAGCCGGTCGACGCCGAACCCACCCACGACCAGCAATGTGTCAGTGCCGCTATGGCGGGCAACGTCTGTGATCGAGGCATCGACGGTGACGCCGATACCGCAGTTTGCGCGCACCGGGCCGCCGTTCGGCGAGGCCAGAACCAACCGATAGTGAGGGGCCGCGCCGAGCAGCGTCGCTCCCCGAAACACATCGGCAGGACCGGCCAGATCGAGCAATGTGCAACCGTCAAACAACACCACCGTTACCTGCCGAACCTGATCACCGCGCGCCACACATCGATCCTCGAACACAGCAGGGCTGGCGGCAATGACAAGACTATGACGATTCCTGCCAACTGGCGTGGAACCTACCGCCATCACCCCGGCAAACTATCCACTACGGCTCGCGCGACGTCCGGTTACCGATCCGCGGCGGACGCTGCCGGTGCCCACGTCGAGTGACCAGGCGTGCGCGACTCGGCGAGCAGCCATCCGGTAAACCGCGTGCTCATCGCGGAACCCAATGGCCAGGACATGGCGGGGGTCCTCATCGCCTTGCCGGTAGATCACACGGAATCGCTGCGATCGCTTGTCTGGAATGTCGAACTTGGCTCGTGCGAGTCCAGTGAGGTCGCCGCTGACGTGCCGCACACCGAGTAGCTTGCCCTGCACCCGTCCGTGTTCCAGGTCATCGATGATGATCTGCGCCGCGTCCAACGCGGCCGGGTCGACCTCCTGGACGGCGATCAGGTCACCGGGCACGTCCAACGCAAAAGTAAACCGATGCCGGGCAGGTTGCTGTCGGTGCCCGCTCACGCGGGACGGCCGGCCCGAAGTCGATCGAAGGCCTCATCGACCTCTGCACGGCTCAGCTGCCTCGGCCGTCTCGGGCGAGCCGTCGCGTGCCAGCTCTATGTCGAATGCATCCTCGGCGGCCTCGAGCAAGTTCTCCCACACCGCCACCGGCACGATTACACCCAGCGCACGGGCGGGAAGTTCAGCCCGACGACCCCGGCTACCCGATACGGGTGCAGATGCGCTGCCACCCACACCACCATGGCGCCCAAATCTTGGCCGACCCAGACCGCGCGCTGAACCCCGACGTCGTCGAGCACTCCGATCAGATCCCCGGTAAGTGCTGCGATATCGTAGGCGTCGACGGCCTCCCGACAAGACGATCCACCGTAGCCACGCTGATCCGGGGCGAGCACGAGATAGCCGGCATCCGCCAGCGCGGGGACGATCCGGCGCCACGAGTTAGCCCCGAGCTAGCCCGAGTTAGCCCAGGCTGGAGAAACCATGCGCCTGCTCACGATTTCGACGGCCTCGACAGGTTAGTCGACATCGTCACCGTCTGACCCGTGACCTGGCCTGAGTCGAACCGATACAACCGACTACACCGTCACCAGCCGGTACAGCCCGATAAGTCCGACGGCAATGATCACGGCCCGCAGCGCATTCGGCGACAGCCGCCGTCCGTAGTGACCGCCCACAAACCCGCCGGCCAGTGAGC
>NZ_JBYCKY010000405.1:0-2590 GCF_057473605.1 Mycobacterium sp. TH-M82
TAAGAAAAGGCGTGCCCGCTTCCCGGCCGGCCCGGCCCGAGCAGCCCGACCCGATCGCTTCGGCGCGGGCCAACTGGGAGCGGGCCGGCTGGGGTGACGTGGCCGACGGGATGGTCGCGGTCACGTCGGTGATGCGGGCCCACCAGATTCTGCTGGCACGGGTGGAAGCCGCGCTGCGCCCGTATCACCTGAGCTTCTCCCGCTTCGAGCTGCTGCGGCTGCTGGCGTTCAGCCGCACCGGTGCGCTGCCGATCACCAAGGCCTCCGACCGGCTGCAAGTCCACCTCACCAGCGTCACGCATGCGATCGCCCGCCTGGAAGCCGCCGGCCTGGTCGAGCGCCTGCCACACCCCACCGATGGCCGGATCACGCTGGTGTCCATCACCGAGCGTGGTCGTTCGACGGTGGAGGCGGCGACGCTCACGCTGAACGACGAGGTGTTCGCCGACATCGGGATGTCGGCCCGCGAGGCGCGGGCGTTGTCATCGTCGATCGAGACACTGCGGCACAATGCCGGTGACTTCTAGGAGGGTAACCATGAGGGTCGTCTGGGCGTTCGTGATCGCCGTCTGCTCAGCGCTGAGCATGGTCGTGACCACGGCGATCACAGCGACGTCGGCCGCCGAGCCGCCGCCGGAAGCGGCCGCGCCCATCGCGTTCGCCGACAGCCTGGTCGCCGCCGAACAGACACTGCGCGACCCGTCGTCGTCGGAGGCCGCGCTGACGCAGGCCGCGCACCGCCAGCAGGTGGCCTACCGCGCCCTGGGCTGGCATCCGGAGTGGGACGCGCTCGCCCGCCGGCGGATTCCGCCGGCGCTGCTTGAGGTCTACGACCGCAACATCGACGCGCGCCGGCAGCTGGCCGCGCTGGTCGCCGGCGAGCCGAAGTCCACGCTGCCCGCGTGGCGCATCGATCCGCCGGCGCCGGCCGACGAGCTGCTCGGCTACTACCGCAAAGCCGAGGCGGCGAGCGGCGTCGGCTGGAACTACCTGGCGGCGATCAACCTGGTCGAAACCGGCTTCGGCCGCATCGTCGGCGCGAGCACCGCCGACGCGCGAGGTCCCATGCAGTTCCTGGTCTCGACGTTCGCCAAATACGGCGACGGCGGCGATATCTCCTCGCCGCACGACGCCATCATGGCCGCTGGCCGATACCTGGCCGCCAACGGCTTCGCCGGCGACCGCGAGCGCGCCATCTTCGGCTACAACCACTCCGAGCACTACGTCCGCGCGGTCGACGACTACGCCACCGTGCTCGCAACCGAACCCACCGCGTTCGGAAGTTACTACCGGTGGGACGTCTACTACCACACCACCGCCGGTGACGTGCTGCTGCCGGTCGGTTACGCCGAAACCCAACGAATCCCGGTCACCGCCTATCTGGCGGCCCATCCGCAGTGAAGCGGCCGCTTCACTGGCTACCTTGCGGCCGAGCATGCACAAAATCGCACTGTGCAGCTCCGCTGAGTGCGAGTTTGCGCATGCTCGCGGAGCCTGGCCCCGCTAGCGGAGCCTGGCCCCGCTCGCGGAGCCTGGCCCCGCTCAGGCTTGATCCCAGGTTGGCAATAGACCGGCGGCTTGGACTTCGGCCAGGGTGGGCGCGGCGGCGTCGCGCTCGGAGAGCCGCATCTTGTCTGTGGGCGTCGGCCAGTCGATGCCCAGCGCAGGGTCGGTGGCCGCGATGGTGTGCTCGCGCTGCGGGTTGTACTCGGCCGAACACAGATACAACACTGTCGAATTGTCTCGCAGGGCGAGGAACCCATGCGCCAAACCTTCGGAGATGTACACCGCGCGGCGGTCGCGGTCGTCGAGCAGCACCGAGTCCCAGTGGCCGAATGTCGGTGAGCCCACCCGGATGTCGACGGCGACGTCGAAGACCGAACCAGACACGCACGTCACGTATTTGGCCTGGCCCGGCGGCACCTCGGCGAAGTGCAGGCCACGTAGCACCCCGGCCGCCGACATCGAACAGTTGGCCTGCCGCAGGTCGAATCGGTGCCCAGCGAACGCGGTGAACTCGCGGTCGGTGAACCATTCGCAGAACAGCCCGCGGACATCGGCATGCTGGGCCGGGGTGAGTTCCCACGCACCCGGGATGTCGAGTTCGCGTACCGCCATGTCACTGACCCCGTTGTTCATATCGGACCTCGGTGGTGTCTTTGAGTGGCGCCCACCACGATTCGTTGGCGCGGTACCAGGCGATGGTGTCGCGCAGGCCGTCCTCGAAGTCGGTGTGCTGAGGTTTCCAGCCCAGCTCGTCGCGGAGCGCCGACGGGTCGATGGCGTACCGCAGGTCGTGGCCGGCCCGGTCGGGAACGTGGTCGAAGTCGTCGGGATCACGGTCCATCAGTCGCAGGATCGCCTGCAGCACCGCCAGGTTGGCGAGTTCCCCGTCCGCGCCGATCAAATAGGTGCGGCCGATCTGGCCGTGTTCCAGGATCTGCCACACCGCCGCGTTGTGGTCATCGACGTGAATCCAGTCGCGCACATTGTCGCCGCTGCCGTACAGCTTGGCGCGACGGCCGGTCAGCAGGTTGGTGATCTGGCGCGGAATGAACTTCTCCACATGCTGATACGGGCCGTAATTGTT
>NZ_JBYCKY010000406.1:0-3987 GCF_057473605.1 Mycobacterium sp. TH-M82
CGCTGAAGTTCGCGCTGTTCTTCCTCGCCGAGTACATCAACATGACCACGGTCTCCGCGCTGGCCGTCACGCTGTTCTTCGGCGGCTGGCACGCGCCCTGGCCGTTCAACCTGTGGGCCGGCGCCGGCCAAGGCTGGTGGCCGCTGCTCTGGTTCACCGCCAAGCTGTGGGGGTTCATCTTCGTCTACATCTGGCTGCGTGCCACCCTGCCGCGGCTGCGCTACGACCAGTTCATGGCGCTGGGCTGGAAAGTCCTCATCCCGCTGGCGCTGGCGTGGGTGATCGTCGCCGCCGCGTTCCGCAGCCTCCGCGACGCCGGGAACCCGCACTGGGAGGGCCTTCTGGTCGTCGTCAGCATGGTCACCACCCTGGTGTTGCTGGCGTATCTGCACCGGCGCCGGTTCAGTGTCATCACCGGCGATCCGATCAGAGTCCTGCCGGCCCGCACCACCGTCGTCTCCGACAGTGGGTTCCCTGGATTCCCGACGCCCCCATTGACGCAGCCGCCGCAGCGCTATGCCGACCATCCCGCCGCAACCCGCTCGCCCATCGGTGCCAAGGAGGATGCCCGTGGGTAACTTCAAGGCCGCCCGCAACGCCTTAGCCGGGTTCGGTGTCACGTGGCGGACGATGTTCAAAAAGCCGATCAACGACGGCTATCCCGAACACAAGAAACCCACCGCGCCGCGCTACCACGGCCGCCACCAACTCAACCGCTACGAAGACGGCCTGGAGAAGTGCATCGGCTGCGAACTGTGCGCGTGGGCCTGCCCTGCCGATGCCATCTACGTCGAGGCCGCCGACAACACCGACGAGGAACGCTACTCGCCGGGCGAACGCTACGGTCGCGTCTATCAGATCAACTACCTGCGCTGCATCGGTTGCGGGCTGTGCATCGAGGCCTGCCCGACCCGGGCGCTGACCATGACCAACGACTACGAGCTGGCCGCCGACAACCGCGCCGACATGATCTACGACCGGGACATGCTGCTCGCACCGCTGGAGCCCGGGATGACCGCGCCGCCGCACCCGATGCCGCGCGGGGCCACCGACAAGGACTACTACCTGGGCAACGTCACCGCGGGCGGATTGGGCGACAACCCGGACCTCTTCGTGCTCCTGGACCGCAAGAAACAAGGTAAGGCCTGATGACCCTGCTGGCTGCCGACATGCTCGTCCGCACCTCCACCGGTGAGGCGGTGACGTTCTGGCTCCTGGGTGCGCTGGCACTCGCCGGTGCGGTGGGCGTCGTGACGGCCGCCACAGCGGTGTATTCGGCGATGTTCCTGGCGATGACGATGCTGATCCTGGCGGCGTTCTACCTCGTCCAGGATGCGATGTTCCTCGGTGTGGTGCAGGTCGTCGTCTACACCGGCGCGGTGATGATGCTGTTCTTGTTCGTGATAATGCTGATCGGGGTCGACTCAGCGGAGTCGCTGGTCGAGACGCTGCGCGGGCAGCGGATCGCCGCGGTGACCGCCGGAACCGGCTTCGGCGTGCTGCTGATCGCCGGGATCGGCAGCGCGACGATGCGGTTCACCGGTCTGGCGGCCGCCAACGCCGGCGGGAACGTGGAAGGCCTGGCAGCGCTGATCTTCACGCGTTACCTGTGGGCCTTCGAGCTGACCGGCGCGTTGTTGATCACCGCCGTCATCGCGGCGATGGTGTTGGCGCACCGGGAGCGGATCGTTCCGCGCCCGACGCAGCGGGAGTTGTCCATCCGGCGGTTCCAGCACGGCCACCACCCCACTCCGCTGCCGACTCCCGGCGTCTACGCCCGCCATAACGCGGTGGACATCGCCGCGCGGCTGCCCGACGGCTCCTACTCGGCCCTGTCGGTGTCCGACACGCTGACACATCGCTGGGTCGGCGCTTCGGGCAACGCGGCTCGCGCCGACGATGCAGAGCGTAGCGATGAGGAGGAGGCGGCGCCATCAACACCCGCCGCCGACGATGCAGAGCGTAGCGATGAGGAGGAGGCGGCGCCATCAACACCCGCCGCCGACGGTTCCGGAAAGGACGGCGTGGATGAACCCGGCTAACTACCTGTACCTGTCGGCGCTGTTGTTCACCATCGGCGCCGCCGGTGTGTTGTTGCGCAGCAACGCGATTGTGATGTTCATGTGCATCGAGCTGATGTTGAATGCGGCCAACCTGGCGTTCGTCACCTTCGCCCGGCTGCATGGTCTGCTCGACGGCCAGATGGTCGCATTCTTCACGATGGTGGTCGCCGCCTGCGAAGTGGTGATCGGCTTGGCCATCATCATGACGATCTTCCGTGCCCGGCGATCCACCTCGGTGGACGACGCGAACCTACTGCGCGGCTAGAAGAGGCTAGAAGAGGCTAGAAGAGGCTAGGAGAGGTTGACCACCCCGTGACATATCTGACGCACCTGAGCTGGCTGCTGGTCGCGCTGCCGTCGGCGGGGGCGCTGCTCCTGCTGATCGCCGGCCGGCGCAGTGACCGGTGGGGGCACCTAGTCGGGTGCGCCACCGTGCTCGGGTCGTTCGCGATCGGGCTGGTGATGCTGGCCGACATGCTCGGCCGACCCGGAGCCGACAGGACCATCCACGCGAGCCTGTTCAACTGGGTCCCGGTCGCGACACTGCACGTCAACTTCGGGATCCTGGTCGACCAGCTCTCGATCTGCTTCGTGCTGCTGATCAGTGGCGTCGGCTCGCTGATCCTGATCTACTCGATCGGCTACATGGCCTCCGACCCCGACCGCAGACGGTTCTTCGCCTACCTGGACCTGTTCGTCGCGGCAATGCTGCTGCTGGTGGTCTCGGACAACTACCTGGGCCTCTATGTGGGCTGGGAAGGTGTGGGCCTGGCGTCGTATCTGCTGATCGGCTTCTGGTACGAACGACCCGCCGCCGCCGCCGCGGGCAAAAAAGCCTTCGTGTCCAACCGGGTCGGTGACTTCGGATTGTTGCTGGCGATGTTCGCGATGTTCGCGAGCTTCCAAACGCTGCAGTTCGACGGGGTGTTCGCCGCCGCGCGGGCGGCCGGGCCGAGCGGGATGACCACCGCCATCGGATTGCTGCTGCTCCTGGGGGCGTGCGCCAAGTCGGCCCAGGTGCCGCTGCAGGCCTGGCTGTTCGACGCGATGGAAGGCCCGACCCCGGTATCGGCGCTGATCCACGCCGCCACCATGGTGACGGCCGGGGTGTATCTGATCGTGCGGTCCGGCCCGCTGTACGACCTGTCGCCGGATGCCCGGCTGACGGTCGTCATCGTCGGCGCGTTCACCCTGCTGTTCGGCGCTGTCATCGGCTGCGCCCACGACGACATCAAACGCGCACTGGCCGCATCGACGGTCAGCCAGATCGGATACATGGTGCTGGCCGCCGGCCTCGGCGCGGCGGGCTACGCGTTCGCGATCCTGCACCTGCTCAGCCACGGCTTCTTCAAGGCCGGGCTGTTCCTCGGCTCCGGTGCGGTGATGCACGGGATGCACGACGAGCAGAACATGCGCCGCTACGGCGCGCTACGCGCTTACCTGCCGGTGACGTTTGCCACTTTCGGGTTCTGTTACCTGGCGATCATCGGAATTCCGCCGTTCTCCGGCTTCTACACCAAAGACGCGATCATCGAGGCCGCGCTGGGCACCGGCGGGCTGCGTGGCATGACCATTGCGGGCGTCGCGATCCTGGGCGCGGGCATCACCGCGTTCTACATGACCCGGGTGATGTTGATGACCTTCTCCGGTGAGCGACGGTGGGCGACAACCGAAACCGAGGTGACACCTCAGTTGGCCCTACAGCATCCGCACGAGGCGCCGCGGGTGATGACGTGGCCGATGATTATGCTGGCCGTCGGCGCGATCTTCTCCGGAGGGCTGCTGACGATCGGTGGAACGTTGCAACGCTGGCTGGAGCCGGTGGTGAACCCGGACGGCAGCCATGACGTGGCCCCCCCCCGCCCCGCGGGGGGCCCCGCCAGCCGGGCCCCCGCGCACCGGCGGGGCGGCAGGTTGTGGGGCG
>NZ_JBYCKY010000407.1:0-11259 GCF_057473605.1 Mycobacterium sp. TH-M82
AATCCAGACCTGTTGAGGGCTCAACGCGTGTTGGCTGAGTTGGTGCGTGGTAGCGAGGCGTCGGGCATGCTTCCGGTCTGGGCGGTGTCAGTGTTGAGACTGCCGGCCGGGTCGTCCGTCGTCGTTGTCGCTAACAATATGGGCGCGGGCGGGTATTTGCCGGCGACAGTTTATCTACCGATCCCGGCGAGGTTGGCGGTGTACGACGCGGCGTTGCCGATGGGTTGGGCCGAAGACTGGTGGTGCTGCCAGAAGCCGTCGAAGATCCTCGTGGATCATTTCGAGCAGTTGCGCAAACGGGTTGCGGGAGTGTCGATTTCGGTGATAATGACGACGGAGTTGTGGGCCAAAGCGCCGGTGGATTGGCCTGGCGGTGACTTCGTGGGGGTGCAGCACCGCGACCTGTTGCGGCTTTTAAGCGAGGCGCCGAAGCTGGACGGAGGGCACCAGCATCGGTTGGCGACGGTCGATCCTGTGCTGGCGCAGCGGGTGACGGCGTTAGCGGACCAGGGCGGTCGGGTGTCGGAGGTGACCGCGGCAGCGTTGACCAACGCGGTCTATGGGCCGGCGAAGCATGGCGTCGACCCGCAGTTGCCGCCGCTGGTGGGCGATGCCGAAGCGCAGGTGTTGGCGGCGGTGAACACCAGGACCGCGACTGCCGACACCTGGGCTGCATACGACGCGGCGGTCGCCGATCGCGACGAAGAGATGTTCGGCGCGCTGTCGTGGCCTGAGACGCATGGCCCGCGGGACCACGACGGGTCGAAGGCTTGTCGAGAGTCGATCCGCTTGTATCGCAACTACTTTCGGATGGCGCGGATGATTGAGTTGGTCCGCTGCTGGAAGACGACGCCGCCAAGCTTGGCTGAGATGGCCTATTGCGCGCTGACGGCGGGATTCGGGGCTGAGGTCGCGAACACAGTTGGTGCCGTGGAACAGCGCCTGCGGGGGGGTAGAGCATCGTGAGCGCTGAGTGCGAGGGCGCGGTCCTGCCGTGGCGGCGGATGCTTGTGGACATATTGTGGGATGCCCGGCGCGGCGTACTAGAGCATGATTGGCGTCACTGTCGGCTTTCAGCAGCGTTGGCTGACCGTGAGATTGTGCTACCGCCACTGGCCGCCGCTGGGCCGTTGGCCGCCGCTTCGGGCGAAAAGGTGGTGCTGCGCGGTGGCGGCGAGGAGTATTTCGGTCTGCTTGAGGTTGTGCATAGCGAGGACTGTTGGTGGTGGGAGCCGGCGGCAAGGTGTCGCTGGGATCAGGCCTTGGGCGCGTGGTACGCAACATCACTGGCCTGTATTAATAATGAGGATGCCGAGCTGATCAGCGCTTTTGAGGCGGCGCGGGCCGCGAACTATTACGTGAGTTGTGTCGGAGATCTGGCGTGGGCGGCGGGGGACTGGTGTGTGTCGAGTGAGTGGCCCGAGTCGTCATCTATGGCGATGGGTGCAAGTGAGGAAGTCCAGCGCCACCGCCTGGTGATAGAACGCGACCGGGTCACCGAGTGGTATGAGGCTGGACTATGTGCCGGCGGCTGGTCGGAATTGGATTGGGTCGCGCGCGCTCGCGCGCGGGTGTCGCGGTGGGGGTTCCAGCGTGATCGGGAAGAACATCTGCGAGAACTTGAGACCGCAGAGTATCGGTCACGGCTGGAGCGGCTACCAAAGTATTGGACCGCCGCCGGTTAGGACTTGGAGCTCGCTCGCTTATTCACTTACGAGTCAACAGTTTTGCGCGGTGTGGCATTGTGCGCTGTCATTGAAACTCGTTTGTTCATCCCCTCCCCCATAGAGGCCTGATTTCAGGGGCCGGCCGTAGGGGTCAAGGGTCGTGATCGCCGCAGGCGACGGACCGTAGGTCCGCCCTTGACGCCGTAGGACGGCCCCGCACAATGCCAGGCTGGGGGAGGGGAGAGTCACCGTACCCGGCTCGTTAGAGCCCGATGTCGTAGCCGGTGTCGGTGCTGCGTTCGCGGGTGCGTGTCTGGCCGCGGCCGCGGTCAAGGTATTCGTGTAGCCAGCGGTTCTGCTCGGCTTGTTCGCGGGCGTGCTGGTCGGTCCAGGCCCGGTAGGCGCCGCGGCGCCGGGCGAGGTCGTGGTCACGTTTGGCGACGAAGCGGGCTACCCGGTCGGGCAGTTGGTCGCGGTCGTTGTCTGCGGCGACTTGGTGGACGGTTTGGGGACGGTCGTTGCGGCTGGCGATGGCGCGGACGAGTTGGGCGGCTTGGTGGGCATCGCCGCGGCGAGCCTGGTGCAGGCCGAGAGCCGGTTCGGCGTGTTCGTGGTCGCCTTCGCCGGCGATCTTGTCGTAGACGAACACGCGGTTCATTTCCCGGCCGCGGGTCAGGCCTTCGTACAGCGTTTTGCGGTCGGTGCGCGCGCTGACGATGGGGTAGGCGGCGCCGGCGGTGTCGCCCTGCTCGGATTGCAGGGTGACAGCGTAGCCATGGTGGACGTTTTCACGCAGATAGTCGGCGGCGAGGACGGCGACTGCGTCGTCGGTGGTGCGGCGGGCGCGGATTCGGGGCCGCTCGTCGCGGGTGTCAACGCGCTCGACGATCCAGCGTTGGCCGTTGCGAACTTGGGAGGCGAGTTTGGTGGTGTCGAGGCGGCCGCGTTCGTCGCGGGCGGCCCACACGGTGATGTCGGTGGTGTTGTGACGGGTGACGACGAGATCTCCCACCCCGATCTGGTGGCCGCGTGCGCCGGTGACGGTCGGGGCATCGGCGGCCACGCGCTCGTTGTGGATTTGTTTGTTGAGCGCGTCGCACAGTTCCCACTTGTCGGGCATGAGTAGGGGGTCTTTGCCGGCGGCGACGTCGGCGCGGTAGCAGGCCAGGGCGTCGGCGGCCATGGTGATTTCGTCGCCGCAGCGCAGCCGGTCGTGGTCGCGGTACCAGGCGATGGCGCGGCGTAGCGGGTTGGGGCCGCCGTTGCGCAGGGCCAGCGAGGCGGTGCGTTCTTCGGGGTCGCGCATCCGCCAGACCTCGGAAAGCCGTTGGGACCACGGCAGGTCGTCGCAGAGTTGTTCGAACATGCCGCCGCGTTTACGGACTGGCGATAGCTGATGCGCGTCGCCGACGGGCACCGTTTTCGTCCCCGCGGCGGTGGTGTAGGTGAGCAGTTCGCGCAGCTGGTTATTGCCGATCAAACCGGCTTCGTCGACGACCACGATAGTGCGGTGATCGACTGTCAACCGCCCGTTGCGCAGCTTGAGGAGCGCCGTGTCCACGGTGTAAGCCTCGTCGCCGGCGCACTCGTTTTTCGCGATGTCGACGGCGCGTCCTTGGGGTGCGAGCACCACGACGGTCCGGCCGGCGCGGTTGGCCGCGGCGCGCAACGCTTTCAGTGAATGGGTCTTGCCGGCGCCGGCGGGTGCGGCCAGTGGCTGCACCAGCCACGGGGATTCGGCCAGCGCGGTGATGGCCCGTTGTTGATCGGCTGACAGGCCTTCGGTGTCGGCCGCGCTGACCCGCACGACACTGCGGTCATCGCGGGCGTCGACCATCTTGAGGATGTCCCATTCCTCAAAGAGCACCAGGTCGATGGTGTAGCGGACGTGGCCTTCACGGTGATGGGCCTGGCGTTGTTCGCTGACCCGGATCGCGATTTCATCGACAGCGGCTTCGATCTGCTCGCGCGGCGTGCGGTCGTCGTCGTCGACTTCGACGGGTAGTTGGGCGCCGATGATTTCGACGAGATCAGCGCGGGTGAACGCGGCCTTGTCGATGCCCGCGGCGATCTCGACGATGCGCCGCCGATCGAAGGTGGCTTTTTCAGCGCGCCGCTTCTTACGGGCGGCCCGATTGGCGTCGAAATCGAAGCGGAACCCGCGCCGATCGTCGCGCCACTGCTGCCGTAATTCCCCCCAGGACATGCCTTCGGGCTTGCGGGGCCGGGTCGCTTTTTGCGCGGCCGCCAGCTGCGCCTGGGTGGGCACTCCGTCGACCAGTTCGAGGTTGTCGTCGGCCCATTCGCGCAACTGGGTGCTGCGTTGCGAGTGCGCTTTGATCACCTCGGGGTCGATGCCGACCAGCTCGGCCATGCCGGTGTGCGGATCGATCGGCCCCCACTCCGCACCGATCGATTGCGTCAGTTGCCGGCGCATGGTGGCCTGATAAATCACCCCGCCGGCCTTGGCTTCATGCCACAGCGAGTCGGTGTCGAGGGCGGCGAGTTTGCCGTCTGCGCGGGCCTGTTTGTTCGGAATGATGACGTGGGTGTGCAGGTGCGGATCACCCGCCCGGCTGGTCTCGTGCTGGTAGGCCGCCGTCACCAACCCAGGCAGTTTTTGGAGGTCTTTTTTCCCGGTGACGTTGTTGTGCACGCGGGTGTAGCCGGCGTGCACATGGAGGTATTCGAGGGCTTCTTTCACGCCGGCGTTGTGCGCGTCGAGGACCGCTTTTTGAACCACGTCATCGCCGTAGGCCCGCAACAAACTCAAGCTTTTCGGCGCGCAAAAAGTCGCGTCAACGCCGTGGTTGTCGTTCGGCCCGAACCGCCGCCCGCGCGCCCCGTTGGGGGCGATTCCCGCGTCGAGCCAGCGCGCGACAGTGTCCAAATCAGCCAGCCCACCGGCCCGCTGCTCATCAGTCAAACCGACGAGTTCGGCGGCCTTACGGGCGTCGCCAGCGACCATCCACACCGGGGCTCGGGTGTCTTTTTCGCTGTAGTACTCACCCAGCCCGCCATTGGCCGCGGCCGCGTCCTTGGCCGCCTGCGCCGCCTCGCGCGCGGTGCGGTTGTAGTAGTCGATCGACCACAGCTTCAGCGCCGAACACGTCAGCACCAGCTCACCGCCCAAAATCGCTGGTCCCGGCCCCAGGCGGGGCCAAGGTTCAGCACACCGCAGGTGTGCTGAACCAATGCTTGCACAAAATGTGCAAATGTGCCAGACAGCTTTTAAGTGCGGTAGGCTAAATAACTGGTGGGAACTGGAAGGAGCAGCCGTGAGGCTGCTATAGACAGCAGCGAAGCTGCTGTTAGACGTAACAGGAGAACCGGGATACAGGGCGGCTAGATACAGAGACAGGGCGACGATAGGGGGCAAGCAGGAGGCGGATAGTGATAGCCGAGAGAAGGGCGCGGCCGGCGGTGGATTGCGAGCTTGCGGCCATGTGGGCGTACGTCGATGCGCGGAGTCGCCGGCTGTCACCAGCTGACCGGCTGGCGGTGCGCAATGCGATCGCCAGCAGCGTGTTAGAGGGTTGTCGGCCAGCGCCGGCATCGATCGATCTGCTCGTCGAGTTCGCATCCGGTGCAATCACCATCGAGCAGTACCGGGCACGGGTGCTGGCCGATGGTGCTCAGCGCCGCGAGATCAACGAACATAGCCGACCTAACTAGTGCTGCGCCGGGCGAGCCGTGGGGCTATCTATAGGTGTTCTATGTATTGCTTTTCTGGGTGGTGTCGGCGGCGCGCTGGCGTGACTGAATCTGGTGTTGAGATGGCGGGGTGGTTGTGATGCCCAACCGGACGGTTGGCGTGCGCGGCTGGTGTGCTGTTTCGGCCGCTGTGTTGGCGTGCCCAGCGGCAGCGGTGTAGTTCCCGATTGGGCGTTCGTGTTGACGCTCACTGAGTCGCGGCGTGGTGTGCTGCGGCGTCGGGTGTGGTCAGGCCCGGGCGCGGCGGATTGCGGCGTCGCGTGCTGCGGCGTCCGCGGCCGCCGCAGCGGTGCGGCGTTGGGCGGCGGTGTGAGCCAGACGGGCGGCGGCCGCGCGTGCGGCGGCGTGTCCGGGACCTGCCAGGGCAGCGCGGCCGGCAGCGCGTGCTGCGGCCGTGGTCTGTCGTGTAGCGAGTTGGGCGGCGATGCGTGCCCGGTCGGCGGCGAGTTCGGCGGCTTCGCGCGCTTCATCGGCGGCGGCTGGTCGTTCGGCGAGGTTGTCGCGGCCGTGCCAGGCCATGATCGCGCCGAGCAGTCCGATGGGTTTGTGCGGTGAGTCAGCGATCCAGTGTCCGACACCGCGCCAGTCGGTGATGAGTTGGTTGAGGTCGCGCGGGGTCCAGCCGTGCGCGGCGGGGGCCGCCAGAAGTGCGGACCATGCCTCGGCGCTGTGGCGGCGTGCCCAGGGTGGGGCATGTTGATCGGTGCGCCAGGCTTTGGCCAGGGCCAGCCCCTCCTTGTCTGGGCTGGCCCGGCGCGTAGCGCCGTGTTGCCGGCGGCCCGTAGGGCTGCCGGTGGGGGTAGTAACCACAGAATCACCTGAAGGTGAGGGACCAACAGATGACCCTGCGGGGTGGGGTGACAGCTGGTGTCGCAGCCGGTTGAGCTGGGGGTTGTCGTGCAGGGCCCAGACTGAGGCCCAGCCGCGGCCGCGGTCGTTGACCCGCCAGGAGGCCATGCGCTCGATGCGGGTGCGTTGGCGGCCGCGCAGGATCTCGGTAGCGACCCCGAGCAGCCGTAGGGCGGTGTCGGCGCGCTGCACGGTGCGCACGCTGTAGCCGGTGTCGGCGGCCAGCCGCTCGTTGGTCGGGCGGCAGTTACGCCCCGTCGCGTGATCGGCGTAGCGTGCGCGGGCCTCAGCGACCGCCAGCAGCGCTTGGCGGCTGATCTGGTTGGCGCCCATCACCGGACGTACCTCGGTGTCGTAGCGGCAGTCGTAGGCCAGCGGAACCGTCCAGTGTGTCCAGCGATCGAGGCGGCCGGTCCAGCACGGCACCCCTGCATACGGGGCGTCGCCGAGCTCGAGGACGATCGCCGCCGCAGTCGCGGCTTCCTGCCGCCGGCGGCGCTCATGATCGGCGGCCGCCAATCGCGCCGCCCACGGCCGCGTACGCACCACACCACGGCGCGGCAAAGCACTCGTGCACCCGCGATATGCGCGGCCAATTTCTGAATCTGAAATGTCACGGTGCGCGTCCTCTGGAACGTGACGCAGGTATGCGCTACCGTGAGAGCTGCTAGGCAAAGCAGTCCCTTCGGGGAAGCGGAAACCCTCGGTGCCAGCCGGGGGTTTCGCCGTTTATTGACTTGTCACATCTGCCTCGACGTCAGTCCAAGTAAGCAGCGAGCTGCTTTTTGTCGAGGCGCGGGATCACATCGCCAGCGGCAAAACCTCCGTCTTGTGATCAAGTTCGCGAACGAGGTCCTGGCGGCCGTACCGATACGCCAGGACGTCAGCAACGAGCTGCGAGAGACTGATGCCTCGCTGAGCGGCCTCGGCTTTCGCTTCGTCATAAACCGCTTCAGCGGGGCGACACATGATGAGTTTCCGTTGACCCTTGTGCGGTTGCGCCATAGGCCAACCCTCACATGACTATCTGATAGATCCGCGCTGACACGCCGTCTACGTGTGATGTTTTCGTGATCAGGCGGTACATCGCACGCCCGCGGTGTCGAGGAGGTCGCGGAGAAATGCGGTGAGATCGGTTGTTGCGGTGAGGGCGTGGTCGTCGAGGAAGTCCAGCTCGTCGTCGGTGTAGGTGTGGAAGTAGTCTCCGCGGATTTGGTAGCGGCCGTTGGGCAGTGGTGCGGCGTCCCAGATTCGGTCGTCGTCGACGGCCTGGTCGATGAAGCGGACCGCCCGGATGTCAGTGGCACGCTGAAATGCGCTGGTGGCCGCGTCGATCTGCTCGATGATGTCAGAGATGATCAGTTGTTCGGGTCCGGTAAGGGGGCGGCCGTTGGGGCCGTAGCCGAGGTACCAGTCGGTGCGCTGGTACCAGCGCTGCGCGTCGGGCCCGCTGTGGCGTCGGCGGCGTTCGGCCTGGCCTTGGGTGAGGCAGCGGTCGATGATCGCGCCGTGGTGATCGACCAGCTGCCAGCCGCCGTATTGGCAGTCCGGTAACACCTGCCAGGTTACGGGCGGGTTCGAAAAGTGTGCTCGGGCAACGTCTTCAAATACGGCAAGACTCATAGCGGCAACCCTCCGGACGAATACAAACACGTAGTCAAGGCAGTCTTGACTGTAGGTGTGTCCGGTGGAGTAGTCAAGACAGTCTTGACTTGTGTGGTGGAATGGACGGTGTGGACGAAGACGAGGCGCTGGCCGAGCTGATGCGCGCGCATGCCGATCTGGCGCGTCTTGACGAGGAAAGCGCTGAGGCGCGCGAGCGTCGCCGGCGGGCGGCGCGGCATCTGCTGCAATGCGGTCGTGGTACGACGTGGATTGCTGCCCAGTTGGGCGTGACCAAGCAGGCCGTGGACGGGTTTTTGCGGTACAAGGAGCGCGGGCGGCGGTAGGCCGCCCTGGCGGCAAAAGTCGATGTTATGCGTTGTGGGAGAGCAGGATTGGCGATATGGACGAGGATTTGTTTCCGATCCGGCGGGTCGCCGAGGTGTTAGGTCGGCATTTGCGGCTGCCGGCGGGCTGGGATGACGCGGAGCGCCAGGAGTTCATCGCCGAGGCGGCGGAGCAGGTTGCGCTGAGAGTGGCTGAGCTGGCCGATGATTGGGCCGATAAGGCGGTTACGGAGTGGGGCCGCGAGCACTGGCGACTACCGGACTCTGAGACACAAAGCGAGCTGGTTCGACAAGCTCGCACCGCAGCATTGGCGATGGTGCTGTCCGACGTGCTGCCCGCAGCGCCGGATGAAGGATTCGCTTTTCTTGGGCAATCGTTCGACCTGGCCGCCCCCACGCCTCGCTGAGCGCAGCCGATCGCAAGGAACACCTCCCTCCGCTAGCGCGCCTTATTGGACACAATGGCGGCCACGGAAAGAGACGTGTCTTGCTTTAGCTGGTCGGCATGCGGTCGTTGATGTTTGGCCTGGGGACGCCGGCGTTGTCGAGGTAGGTGTTTATCGCGTCATCAACGGTGTCGGTGATGGCGTATCCGCGGGCTTTGATCCATTCCAGTCGGGCGAGCGTTCCTGCGTGCAGCTGAGTCGCGAAGGGGCTCTTAGGCTTACGTTGTCGAGCTTTCAATTGCACCTTTGGTGGCTCTGTGGTGTCGTCGGCCTGGGCCTGGGCGTCAAGGTGATCCAGATGACCAAGAAAGGCCTGCCCGTCGTCGTGCACGCTGACGCGTCCGGCCGCCACGTGCTCGTCGACTTCCTGCTCACGGCTGTCGCCGCGCGCCTCTTCGGGCTGGCTCTGTGAGGGTGTCGCCGGGGCAACGTCGTTGGCGTGACGTGGCGGATCGGCTACGACGGCGTCTTTCGGGGAGGGGTCGTCGGCTTTGACTCGGGCGGCCGCGGCCCGTCGTTCGGCGCGTGACAGCGGCTTGGTGGACCCGACGTCTAAGCCAGCGGGCTTCCGTGCTGTGTTCATGCCGTTCGCCGCCTGGCCGCAATGCGTTCGGTGATGTCTCGGTATGCCAGCGCTGCTGTGCTTGATGGGGCGTGGATGTGCACGGGCATACGCAGACCCTTGGCTTCCACGACGCGCACCGTATGAGGTATCTCGCCAAGGTAGGCGCCGCCGTCGTCCCACTCCCCCCAATCGCTGCGGAGTTGCCGTCGAACGTCCTTGCTAACTTTGGGATTTCCGTCGAAATCAGCTAGGAGAACGCACCGGATTTCTACATCTGGGTTGAGCGTCTCTTGAACGTCGAGTAGGGAATTGCCGAGTTCGATCAGACCATCGACTTCATCGGGTCCGGCCTTGAGTACCGCCAAGACATAGTCCGCAGCGGCCAGCGCGGCGGTCGTCAACTCCCCCAGCGCTGGCGGGCAGTCCAGAAGGACGAAGTCGTAGCCTTCGATGTCGTCGAGCTGGCGCGCCAGGCGCAGCTGGCCACCTGACCCTAGGCCGGTGCGTTCAAGTTCTTTGAGCGCCAGATGGGCCGGGGCTACGTCGACGCCGAACGCTGAGGGCTTGATGACGGCCGCAAGTTGTACGCGCATGTTGCGATCGGGGTGCAGGACCTCGTACATCGACGCATCTTCGGCGTCGAGTTCAATGCCTAGGCCCTTCGTGCTGTGCGCCTGCTGATCCATGTCGATCACCAGGACGCGCAAGCCCATTGCGGCCAGGTTCGCTGCAATGTTGATTGTGGTGGTGGTCTTGCCGACGCCACCTTTTTGCAGCGCTATTGCCACGATGTCACATTGTTGACCTGCGGAAACGCTCATACTGATATAGTATTGCATACTTGCAATCATGTCTACATGTATGTAATTAGAAAACTTACATGTAAGCAAACATGAAAGATTGGTTGGTGTATGTCCCTTGGACCGTAGCGGCTGATCATGCGCGTTCTTGACCGAACTACTGTCAGAAATGGCCAGCTCGGACAGTATGCAAGCGCGCCGTAGCAGGACCTGCGAAGCGAAACGCTATTCTCAGCCGGTGGCAGCCGGGGGAGACGTGGGCGAAGAGAGTGACGACGTCGACGCCGACGTCGACGCCGTCGCCGAAGTCGAGACCATCAAGCGCGGCACCATTCGCGACTATGTGTCCGGGAAAATGGTGCAGGCAACTCCAGAGGAGCTCGAAGCAGTACAGGTGATGAGCCGGCGCCTGGTGGAGGACTTCGGCTATCCCATCTCGCATCTGCGCACCCGCCCTCAATGGCGGGTAGCCACCTCGCCCAGCGAGTCGAAGAAGTACCCGGTCGATATCACCGTGTTCTCGTCGGACAAACACACCGCCGAGAACGTGGCACTCGTCGTCGAATGCAAGAGAAGGAACCGCAAAGACGGCACTGAGCAGCTCAAACGCTACTTAGACATGTCGAACGCCGGCCTTGGTGTTTGGTTCAACGGAAAAGATCACTGGTACGTCCGCAAAGTCTTCACCAAAGACGGTGTGCGGAAGTTCGAGACGCTGCCCAACATCCCCCGCTATGGGCAGCGAGTCGAGGACATCGGCCTCTACCGCAAGAAAGACCTGGTCAAGCCCAGCAATTTGCGCTCAGTCTTCCGCGATATACGCAACCATCTCGCCGGCAACGCGCCAGGCATCACGCGAGATGAGCCGCTGGCACAAGAAGTGATCAACCTGCTGTTTTGCAAGATTTACGACGAGATCAACTCCGGCGCACGCGATATGGTCCAGTTCCGCTTCGGGCACAACGAAGAGCCACGAGACGTTTACAAACGCATCCTGGACCTGTTCGACAACGTCAAAATCGAGTACCCGGACGTCTTCGGCGAGTCAGACACCATCTCGTTGGACGAAAACAGCATCGCCTACGTTGTCGGCGAACTCCAGACCTACAGCCTGCTCCAAGCCGAGCGGGACGCCATCGGTGAGGCCTTCGAAGTCTTCATTGGCCCCGCGCTACGCGGTCCCGAAGGCCAATTCTTCACACCCCGAAACGTGGTGCGGGCTCTCGTGGAAATGGTGGACCCCAAACCCGGCGAACTCATCATCGACCC
>NZ_JBYCKY010000408.1:0-3690 GCF_057473605.1 Mycobacterium sp. TH-M82
CCGTGGCAACCGGCGTATGTGTTCTACCGCTCGGACGGCTCCTCCACCTTCGTGAACAACCCCACTTCGGCGATGTCGCAGCAGGAGTTGTCCGACCGAGTGGCCGCACTGACCGGCTAGGGCAACACGCGTTCGTGGACAGCGGACTGGTCGGATTTGCCTTCGCCGCCGGATTGGTGGCAGCGCTGAACCCGTGCGGTTTTGCTTTGCTGCCTGCTTATTTGGTCCTGGTGGTACGCGGGCACGCCAGCGACGAGACGCTGGCCGCTGTGCCGCCCGGATTGGTGCCGCTTGGGCGTGCCCTGGCGGCCAGTATCGGGATGGCGCTGGGGTTCCTGACGGTGTTCGGGGTGTTCGGCGCACTCACCATCTCGGCGGCCGCGACGGTGCAACGATACCTGCCCTACGTGACGGTGCTGATCGGCTCTGTGCTTGTGACACTTGGGATTTGGCTGCTATTGGGACGGGAGCTGACGATGTTGACGCCAAAGCGGCTGGGCGGGCGATGGGCTCCAACGGTTCGGCTGGGGTCAATGTACGGTTACGGTGTCAGCTATGCGATTGCCTCACTGTCGTGCACCATAGGCCCCTTCTTGGCCGTCACCGCGGCGGGTTTTCGTGGTGGCTCCCTGATTGGAAGCGCATCGGTCTATCTCGCCTATGTCGCGGGACTCACCCTGGTCGTCGGCGTGCTGGCCGTCGCCGCCGCGTCCGCGAGTTCGGCAGTGGCCGAACGCATCCGGCGAATCTTGCCGTTCGTCAACCGGATCAGCGGCGCGTTGCTGGTACTGGTCGGGTTGTACGTAGGCTACTTCGGCCTCTACGAGGTGCGTTTGTTCACCGCCCATGGCAATCCCGAGGACGCGGTGATCACCGCCGCCGGGCACATCCAAGGCGTGCTGGCTGGCTGGGTGCACCAGCACGGCGCGTGGCCGTGGGTGCTGGCGCTGGCTGTCCTGGTAGTGGGTGCGTTCGCGGGTACCTGGCGTCGACGTGCGCGCCGGTAGCTGGGTCGGCACCCGACCATCCCACACCAGTGCAACACTGTTAACGAGTCGGTGTTACACTTCGTCGGTGCCGACTCACCATCGTCGCCACGCCATCACGGAGACCGACGACATCAAAGAGGCTCTCAGGGTAGCCGGTCGCACATGGCCGGAGCTGGCCGACAAACCCAACGCACTGCTACGCCGGCTCATCAAGGCGGGCCAAGAAGCCATGGAGGGTGCCGATGAGGGGCGACTCCGGGCAATCGACGACACCAAAGGGGCGTTAGCGGGGGTGTATGACGCCGGCTACCTGGACGATCTGCGTACCGACTGGCCCGAATGATCATCCTGGATGCCAGCGTGTTGATCGGCCACTTCGAGCCCAAGCACCAGCACCACGAAAAGGCAGGCGCGCTTCTGCAGGCGCACCGCAGCCGGCGATTCGGAGCGAGTGTGATCACCCTCGCTGAACTCTTCGCGGGCGCTTCCCGAGCCGGGCTGACCGGACATACCGAGCAGCTGCTGGGGCAACTCGGCGTCGAATCGGTACCTCTCCTAGCCGACGCCGGTCGCCGCTTAGGGGAGCTGCGCAGCATCACCCGACTGAAGATGCCCGACTGCTGTGTGCTTTACGCCGCTGAACACTGTGACGCCGCGGTCGCGACATTCGACACCAAGCTTGCCGAGCAGGCGCGGCAACTTGGTCGCGCTGTAACTACCTGAGCCAGCCGCGCCGATGACCCCACACGTCGCGCACCACGGCGAAGAGCACCAGCGCGGCGAACCCGATCAGGAACCAGTCCTCGATGTGGCCCACGTGATTACCGCGCAGCATCGCCAGCAGGAACCCGAAGATGCCCAAGCCGACGTAGTGCCAGGTGCGGTGATTGATTCTGCTCCAACCCCACGCCGCGGACGGCACCTCGGCGGTATCCACCCTGGCGTGACGCTCCACCTCGGTGCCGACCACTTCGACTCCTCTGTTCGGATGGGCAACTGATCGATATTCTGACATATCGATGGTTCGCCGGTTTGGAATGTTCGGTAAGCGGGTGCCGCGAACCCGGCACCGCCGGCGGCTACGTCGTCACCAGCGACCCCGACGGCCTCTACGAGCGGGTGTTGCAACGCAAAGCCGAGGTGGTGCAGCCACTGGCCAAGACCGACTACGGTGCCCGCGAGTTCGCGGTCCGCGATCCGGAGGGCAACCTGTGGGCGTTCGGCGACTACACCGGGGCACAATGAACAGGTGACCACGAAGCGCCGCAGAGTACTGATCCTGGGCTCCACCGGCTCGATCGGCACCCAGGCACTGCAGGTCATCGCCGCCAACCCGGACCGTTTCGAGGTAGTCGGCCTGGCCGCCGGCGGCGGGCGCCCCGATCTGCTGGCCGCACAGCGCGCCGAGTTCGGGGTGCGCGACGTCGCCGTCGTCGACGAGCGGGCGGCCGGCGCCATCGGCGATGTCGGCTACCGCGGCGCCGACGCCGTCACCCGGCTGGTGGAAGACACCGAGGCCGACGTGGTGCTCAACGCGCTGGTCGGAGCGGTGGGCCTCAAACCCACCCTGGCCGCCCTGGCTACCGGGGCAACGCTGGCGCTGGCCAACAAGGAATCCCTGATCGCCGGCGGCCCGCTGGTGCTCAAGGCCGCCGCACCCGGCCAGATCGTGCCGGTGGACTCCGAGCACTCCGCGATGGCGCAGTGCCTGCGCGCCGGCACTCCCGACGAGGTCGCCAAGATCGTGCTCACCGCGTCCGGTGGGCCGTTTCGCGGCTGGAGCGCAGCCGACCTGGAGCACGTCACCCCCGAGCAGGCCGGTGCGCATCCGACCTGGTCGATGGGGCCGATGAACACGCTGAACTCGGCATCGCTGGTCAACAAGGGACTCGAGCTCATCGAAACTCACCTGCTGTTTTCGGTGCCCTACGACCGCATCGACGTCGTCGTGCACCCGCAGTCGATCGTGCACTCCATGGTCACCTTCACCGACGGTTCGACGATCGCCCAGGCCAGCCCACCGGACATGCGGCTGCCCATCGCGCTGGCGCTGGGCTGGCCGGACCGGGTGCCCGGCGCGGCTGCGGCCTGCGACTTCACCCCTGCGTCCACCGCCTCGACCTGGTCATTCGAGCCGCTGGACGCCGAGGTGTTTCCCGCCGTCGAGCTGGCCCGGCATGCGGGTCAGGCCGGTGGCAGCATGCCCGCGGTCTACAACGCCGCCAACGAAGACGCCGCGGCGGCGTTTCTGGCCGGCCGGATCGGCTTCCCCGCCATCGTCGGCACCATCGCCGATGTGCTGCACGCCGCAGACCAGTGGGCTGCGAAAACGGGAGAACCCGCTACCGTGGACGATGTACTCGACGCGCAGCACTGGGCCCGGGAGCAGGTGGCGCGTGTGATCACGCGGGAGGTAGCAACAACTCGATGATGTTCGTGGTCGGCATTGCGCTGTTCGCGCTTGCCATCCTGGTCTCGGTGGCGCTGCACGAATGCGGCCATATGTGGGTGGCGCGCGCCACCGGCATGCTGGTGCGCCGCTATTTCGTCGGTTTCGGCACCACTTTGTGGTCGATTCGGCGCGGTGAGACCGAGTACGGCCTTAAGGCGATCCCGGCGGGCGGGTTCTGCGACATCGCCGGGATGACCGCGGTCGAAGAGCTGGCACCCGAAGAACGCGACCGGGCCATGTACAAACAGC
>NZ_JBYCKY010000409.1:0-3000 GCF_057473605.1 Mycobacterium sp. TH-M82
GGAGACCCGCAGCAGGCTGCGGATCTTGCGGCTGGTCACCCGCATCTGGTGGACCGCGTCGTCAGCGTCGGCCCGAACCGCCCGATCCCACACCAGCAGCTTGTCGATCTGCTCGGCCACCGCACGAAGTAGCGGGTCGGCCGGTCGGACCGGTGGCTCCGGCGCGGCCCCGGCCTCGCCGAGCACCCGCGCCAGCTTGGAGCCCTGCTTCGACGGCGTCGCGCCGGCGTCGAGTAACCGGTTGCTCAGCCGGTCCAGCAGCTCGGTGTCGGCGGCCGCGCCGGGCTCGACGAGTTCGAGTTCCCACTCTCGCCACCGCAGTGTCTCCTCGGCGGATTCAGCCAAACCGGCCGCGACGTCGTCGTCGCAGAACTCGGCCAGCACCGTGCCGTCCTGGCCGCACAGCAAATGGATGTCCCGGTTGGTGGTAATTCGCGCGACCGGCCGCAGCGGGCGGTCGCGCACGATAGCCAGCACGACGTCGCGCAACTCGTCGGGCACCCGATCCTGGTCGGCGTCCGCCGCACCCAACGGGACCCGGACCTCGGTGCGAGCGTCGGGTCCGGCGGGCAACTTCAGGTGCCAGCCGGCATCGGAGCCACCGGTACGACGGCGCAACGTGACTCGTTTGGCCGCCAGGTCACGTGCCGGTGTGTCGAAGTACACGGCGCGCAGTGCCAGGGTCGGTTGCTTCGCTATCCGGCTGATCGCGGCAAGGCCGGCAAATGAGGGCGACAGGGTCGTCTCGTCGACGTCGAATTTGCGCTCGACCTCCACATGGCGCGACGTGTTCGCGGCCCTGACAGCCATGGACGCCTCCGTCGTCGCGATCGGGGAGTGGCGTCCAGCGTGCCACATCCGGTGACCGGGGCGCGAGACAGGGGCCCCGCACCAGGGCCGGACGCTCCGGCTGCCTTTAGAAGCTGTGCTCGTCGGCGGGAAATGTCCCGGCCGCCACCTCGTCAGCGTACTGAGTTGCGGCACGGCGCAATTCGACACCGACGTCGCCGAATCGCTTGACGAAGCGCGCGGTTTTCCCGCCGGTGAGCCCAGCCATGTCCTGCCAGACCAGAACCTGGGCGTCGCAGTTGGGGCCGGCGCCGATGCCGACGGTGGGGATGGTCAGCTTGCCGGTGATCTGGGTGGCCAACTCCGCAGGCACCATCTCCATCACGACGGAGAACGCACCCGCTTCGGCGACCGCGATCGCGTCGGCGATGGTCTGCTCGGCGGCATCGCCGCGGCCCTGCACCCGGAAACCGCCCAGCGCATTGACGCTCTGCGGGGTGAAGCCGATGTGGGCCATCACCGGGATGCCGGCCGTGGTCAGCGTGGCGATCTGCTCGGCGACCCGCTCGCCGCCCTCCAGCTTGACGGCGTGGGCGCCGCCCTCCTTCATGAACCGGGTGGCGGTGGCCAGCGCGGCCGCCGGCCCGGCCTCGTAGCTGCCGAACGGCAGATCGGCGACCACCAGCGCGCGCGGCGCTCCGCGCACCACCGCGCGCACCAGCGGGATCAGCTCGTCGACACCGACCGGAACGGTGCTGTCGTAGCCGTAGACGACGTTGGCGGCCGAGTCGCCGACCAGCAGCACCGGAATGCCGACCTCGTCGAAGACCCGCGCGGTGGAGTAGTCATAGGCGGTCAGCATGGCCCACTTGCGGCCCTCGGCCTTCATCTTCTGCAGGTGATGCACCCGGGTCCGGGGCTTCTGCGGGCTGGGGGCCTGCTCGCGCGAAGCGCCGTATGCAGTGGGCTCAGATATCTCAGACATGACTGTCCTTCACGGTGGTGCTCGGATCGATCCTCGTGGCCCCGCCGGGTCCCCGGGTCGCCTGACATCATCCAGTGTGCCAGCCGGGTCGCCGCGGCTGAACCCGCGAGCCCAGTGGACTTCCTCACAGCTGGCACCCACTGGGCCAGTGCTGCGGGGCTACCATCGGCGGCATGCAGCGGCTCAGCGGACTCGACGCCAGTTTCCTCTACCTGGAAAGCGCCGCACAGCCGTTGCACGTCTGCTCGGTGATGGAGCTGGACGCCTCGACGATGCCGGGCGGATACACCTTCGGGCGGCTCCGCGACGAGTTGGCGCTGCGCATCAAGGCGATGCCGTCCTTTCGGGAGAAGCTTGCCGACAGTCCGTTGAACCTCGACCATCCGGTCTGGGTGGAAGATCGCGACTTCGACGTCGACCGGCACCTGCACCGCATCGGCCTGCCGCCGCCGGGCGGGCGGGTCGAGTTGGCCGACATCTGCGGGCACATCGCCGGGTTACCGCTGGACCGCAGCCGGCCGCTGTGGGAGACATGGGTGATCGAGGGCCTGGGTGGCCCGGCCGGCCCGGGTAAGAAAGCCCCGCGCGGCGCGCGTCTGGCGGTGATGACCAAGGTGCACCACGCCGGGGTGGACGGGGTGACCGGCGCGAACCTGATGTCGCAACTGTGCAGCACCGAGGCGGACGCCCCGCCACCGGAGCCGGTCGACGGTCCCGGCGACGCCAGCGAGTTGGCGATCGTGGCCGGCGGGCTGGCCCGATTCCTCACCCGGCCACTGCATCTGGCCAACGTGGTGCCGGATACGGTGTCGTCGGTGGTCAAATCGGTGCAGCGGGCACGCGCCGGGCTTGCGATGGCACGGCCGTTCGCCGCCCCGCGGACCGTTTTCAACGCCAACGTCACCGCCCATCGCAACGTCGCCTATGCCCAACTGGATCTCGACGACATCAAAAGGGTCAAGGACCATTTCGGCGTCAAGGTCAACGACGTGGTGATGGCGCTGGTCTCCGGGGTGCTGCGGCAGTTTCTGCTTGACCGCGGCGAACTGCCGGACTCGTCGTTGGTGGCGATGGTCCCGGTTTCGGTGCACGGTAAGTCCGATCGCCCCGGGCGTAACCAGGTATCCGGGATGTTCTCTTCCCTGCAAACCCAGATCGCCGATCCGGGGGAGCGTCTGCGGGCCATCGCCGCAGCGAATTCTCTTGCCAAAGAGCATACTTCGGCG
>NZ_JBYCKY010000410.1:0-4486 GCF_057473605.1 Mycobacterium sp. TH-M82
CAAGGTCTACCGGGCCACCGAGGATCACGACATCACGTTCCGCCAGGTGCACGCCAAGGACAACGGGCGAATCCGGTACAAGCGGGTGTGCGAGGTGTGCGGCGAGGTCGTCGACTACGCCGACATCGCCCGGGCCTACGAATCCGACGACGGGCAGATGGTGGTGATCACCGACGACGACATCGCAAACCTGCCGGCGGAGCGCGACCATGAGATCGAGGTGCTGGAGTTCGTCCCCGCCGGTGAGCTCGACCCGATGCTGTATGACAGCAGCTACTTCCTGGAGCCGGATTCGAACTCGGCCAAGTCCTACGTACTGTTGGCCAGGACGCTGGCCGAAACCGACCGGGTGGCGATCGTCCATTTCGCGCTGCGCGACAAAACCCGGCTTGCCGCATTGCGGGTCAAGGATTTCAGCAAACGCGAGGTGATGGTGATCCAGACCCTGCTGTGGCCGGACGAGATCCGCGACCCCGACTTTCCGCTGCTGGACAAAAAGGTCGAGATCAAACCGGCCGAGCTGAAGATGGCCGGGCAGGTGGTCGAGTCGATGGCCGACGACTTCGACCCAGATCGCTACCACGACACTTACCAGGAGCAGCTGAGTGAGTTGATCGAGGCCAAACTCCAAGGCGGTGAGGCGTTTACCGCTGACGAGCAGCCCATCGTGCTGGACGAGACGGAGGATGTCGCCGACCTGCTGTCCAAGCTGGAGGCCAGCGTCAAGTCACGGTCGAAGGCCAAAAAATCCACGACGAGGAAAACGCCCGCCAAGAAGCCCACCGCGAAGTAGGCTCTCGGCCATGGTGCAACGATCCCTGATGGCGGTCGCAGCGGCGATCCTGTCTGCCGCTGTTGCGGTCCCCTCGCCCGCCCGCGCCGAGCCCGATCGGCACATTCCGGACCCGTCGGCCGGTTACTGTCCCGGTGGCGTCGGGATTGGTTATCGTTCGCCGGCCGGGCACGGCTACTGCGACGGAATGCACTACCCGGACGGTTCGTACTGGCGCATCGTCCAATCAGATTCCCCGGGTCGGCCGACCATGCAGTGCGTCGTCAACCCGGGTGGTGGACCGGTGCCGGAACCAGCCCCGCCCGGCGGCTGTAACGGTGCTGTCTGACGGACACGCACCTCATCGTGGCGGCTTTGTTAACGTGGCGCGGTGATCCTCGACAGCTTCCGGCTCGATGACCGGGTCGCCGTCGTCACGGGCGCCGGGCGCGGGCTCGGCGCAGCGATCGCGGTGGCCTTCGCCGAAGCCGGGGCCGACGTCGTCATCGCGTCACGGACCCGATCCGAATTGGAGGCCGTAGCCCGGCACGTCGAAGCCACCGGGCGTCGTGCCCACGTCGTCGTAGCCGACCTGGCTCGCCCGGAGGCGACGGCGACGCTTGCCGACCAGGCCGTCCGCGTGTTCGGGAGACTCGACATCGTCGTCAACAACGTCGGCGGAACCATGCCCGCGCCGTTGCTGAGCACGCCAACCAAGGACCTCAGGGACGCGTTCACCTTCAACGTCGGCACCGCGCACGCGTTGACCACCGCCGCGGTGCCGCTGATATTGGAGCATTCCGGCGGGGGAGCCATCATCAACATCACCTCGACCATGGGGCGGCTGGCCGGACGAGGATTCGCCGCCTACGGCACCGTCAAAGCCGCGCTCGCCCATTACACCCGGCTGGCCGCCCTGGATCTGTGTCCGCGCATCCGGGTCAACGCCATCGCACCGGGCTCGATCCTCACCTCGGCGCTGGACGTGGTGGCCTCCAACGACGAACTGCGCAAGCCGATGGAGAAGGTGACGCCGATGCGCCGGCTCGGTGATCCGGTCGACATCGCCGCGGCCGCGGTGTATCTGGCCTCACCGGCGAGCAGCTATCTGACCGGCAAGACGCTCGAAGTCGACGGCGGTCTTACCTTCCCCAACCTCGACCTGCCCATCCCAGATCTGTGAAGACCTCGATAGGGCCGGCCACGACCTGTCTGACTGTCGCCACCGCTCGGCCGTCCCGGGGTTCGTCTAACCTGACTTCTGTCTTTGGCGTCGCGGAAGAACTGGGGCTGCGTTGGCGCAGAACGCTCAGACGCGGCTGAAACCTGGCTGGTATCTGCTCGGGCCCGCATTCGTCGCCGCCATCGCCTACGTCGACCCGGGCAACGTCGCCGCCAACGTCAGCGCCGGCGCCCAGTTCGGCTTCCTGCTGGGGTGGGTCATCGTCGTCGCCAACGTGATGGCCGGCCTGGTGCAGTACCTGTCGGCCAAGCTGGGGCTGGTGACCGGGTGTTCACTGCCCGAAGTGGTCGGCGCCCACACCCGCACACCCGCCCGGATCGGTTATTGGCTTCAGGCCGAATTAGTCGCCATGGCGACCGATCTGGCCGAAGTCATCGGTGGCGCAATCGCGCTGCAACTGATGTTCGATCTGCCGTTGGTGCTCGGCGGCGTTGTCACCGGAGTGGTGTCGATGGCACTGCTGGCGGTGGGCGACCGCCGCGGTCCACGGGTCTTCGAAAAGGTAACCAGCGGGCTGTTATTGACCATCGCGGTCGGCTTCCTGGCCAGCGTGGTTGTCTCTCCGCCTCCGGCCGCCGACGTGGCCGCGGGCCTGCTACCGCGCTTCGACGGCACCGAAAGTGTGCTGCTGGCGACCGCGATCCTGGGCGCCACGGTCATGCCGCACGCGGTGTATCTGCATTCCGGCCTGGCCCGGGACCGCCACGGCCAACCCAACCCCGGCTGGCAGCGCCGCCGGCTCCTGCGGGTGACCCGATGGGACGTCGGGCTGGCGATGCTGGCGGCCGGAACGGTGAACCTGGGCATGCTGGTGGTAGCCGCCACCAACCTGACCGGGCGCACCACCGGCTCCATCGAGAGCGCGCACGCCGCGGTAGACCAGGCTCTCGGCCCGACGATCGCGCTGTTCTTCGCGATCGGCCTGCTGGCCTCCGGCCTGGCGTCGACGTCGGTCGGTTCCTACGCCGGCGCGATGATCATGCAGGGGCTGCTGCGGGTGTCGGTCCCGCTGCTGTGGCGCCGGCTGATCACACTGATCCCGGCGCTGGTGATCCTGGCCGCCGGGATGGACCCCAGCCGCGCCCTGGTGCTCTCACAGGTCGTGTTGTCGTTCGGTATTCCGTTCGCCCTCGCTCCGCTGATCCGGCTGACCAGTGACCGACAGCTGATGGGCACCGCCACCAATCGGCGGTTGACCTCGACACTCGGCTGGATCGTCACCGCAGTGATCAGCCTCCTCAACGTGGTGCTGATCTATCTGACCGTGACGCGCTGAATACCCGCCGAAGTCGGCACCGCCTGCCTGTGTCGATGGGATCCGACCCGGTGACCGCGCGGCCAGGCGTCAGGGTGCGGTCCGCGGCAGCAGGGTTATGACTCGCTGCCGCTCGTAGGGGACTGGCTGCAGTACGCTGCTCGTGCTGCTGCCACAAATTGGGAGGCCTGCGTCAGCGTCAACTCGGGGTTGGCGTTTTTCAACCCGCGTGCAGCCTGGTTCGAGGTGTGTCCCTGCGCGATGTACTCGCAGACCTCTCTGGCACTGGTTACGGCTTGGGTCGGATTCGGGTACTGGATGCCGATCGCGTCGAGCGAACCCAGCAAGACGGTGTCACCGGGTTCCGCCTTGGCAGCCGCGGGCAGGCCGATCAATGCGGCCACCGTGGCTGCGGCCAGAAGCAGTTTCGCAGCTGACATTTGTTACCTCCGTAACGACGCGATGTTGGCTGGTTCGCTCCTTGGCGAACCCAATCGTTTGTTGAAATCGATTACGGGACAAGAGCGTATCGCTGCACGCATGACGGGACCACACCAATGAGCCCTGCCGTCGGCAGTGTTCACGCAGTGTTCAGCAGGGCGCCATGTCTGCGTCAATCGGCAGTGTGTCCGCGACAAAGTGATCACTCGTTCTTAGCCGCCGGCGCCCTCGCCGGACAGCTGAGCGGGGCAGTATGTCTGCGCGGAGATCACGACGAATTGGGCGGCGTTATGCACCGAGAGGTGGTGATTGCTGATCTTCAGGGACCGCACGACGACGGTTGGCGAGCGCCCCTCTGCGAGTAGGCCGCAGACATCCTTGCCGATGGAAATGGTGTCCTGCGCATCGGCATACTCGATGCCGGCATGATCGAGTTCGGTGAGGAAAACGGTGTCGGCGTTATCGGCATGCACCGGCGCGGCCAAGCCGATTGCGGTGAGGACACCGCCTGCGGTCAAGAACCATTTCGCATGCTTCATCGATGCAGCAGTGTTGTCGCCGCCGTTTAACTGCGACTGTATGACAGGTGAAGCACAGGTGAACGCTGGTCGTCGGCTTAGTGCACTCGTCAGGAGCTGATGTGTGCCGGCGTCATCGGCCCGGCGATGCAGCTGGGACAGTTCTGCGGTGCGTGCGCGGTGGCGCTGCGACACTGTCGTGCGATGCGACCGCGCCAGGCTGACCTGCCGCGACTACCGGCCACTCAGCCCGCAAC
>NZ_JBYCKY010000411.1:0-3954 GCF_057473605.1 Mycobacterium sp. TH-M82
TCAGGCGCCGCGCACCTGCGCGGCGGTCTGGGATGCGTTGCCGCTCGCCGGTCAGGCATACCACGGCAAGTACGCCCGCAACGAGGTGTACACACTGTTGCCGCCGCTGCCCACACCCGGTCGGGAGAACTGCACCGTCACGCCGATCCCCGGCGACGTATGCTTCTTCGGCTTCGACGCGGCCGAGATCGGCAACCCGGCCTACGGGTATGACGACGGCGCGCAAGCACACTCGCCGCAAGGTGCCACCGACCTGGCAATCTTTTACGGCCGCAACAACATGCTGCTCAACGGTGACGTCGGCTGGGTTCCCGGGAACGTATTCGCGATGATCGAAGACGGCCTGGCGCAGATGGCGGCGGCCTGCAATGACCTGTGGATGGGCGGCGCGGTCGGCGAGCAGCTGGCCTTCGCCCGCTGCGCCTGATACCGGCGGGATACCGGCGGGAAAAACTACCCCAGCGCCTGCTCGGCGAACAGGCCCACGGCCAGCACCAGATCGTCGCTGTGCCTCGGGCCGACAATTTGCAGACCGATCGGCAGTCCGTCGGCGGTGGTGCCGACCGGGATGGACAGCGCCGGCTGCTGGGTCATGTTGAACGGGTAGGTGAACGGTGTCCACTGCGCCCACCAGCGCATGCCGGAGTCGACCGGCACATCGTGGCCGGCGGTGAACGCCGGGATCGGTGTGGTCGGGGTGATCAACAGATTGTGCCGCTCATGGAACCGGCCCATGGCCAGCCCCAGATCGACGCAGACCTGCCGTGCGTCCAGGTAGTCAACGGCCGAAACGGCCAAGCCCCGGTCCCACATGTCGACCAGACCGGGGTCGACGAGGTCGCGGGACTGCTCGTGGCCGCGCAGGCTGGCCGCGGCACCGGTCGCCCACAGCGTTTCGAAGGCGTCGACCGGATCGGTGAAACCGGGATCGGCGTGCACGACGTTCAGCCCGGCGCCGGCCAGCGCCTGCACCGCCGCCGCGGCCGCCGCCGCGATCTGCGGGTCGACGTCGACATAGCCCAGGGTGGGCGAGTAGGCGACATCCAAACCGACGACGTCGCGGCGGATCTCGCCGCGATAGGTGGTCAGCGTCGGCGGCAGCGAGGTCGGGTCGCGGTGGTCGGGCAGGGCGATGATGTCCATCAGCATTGCGGCGTCCTCGACGGTCCGGGTGATCGGTCCGCCGTGCGCCAGCGGCCCGAACGGACTGATCGGATACATCGGCACGCGTCCGTAGGTGGGTTTGAAGCCGACGACTCCGCAGAAACTCGCCGGGATGCGGATGCTGCCGCCGCCGTCGGTACCCACCGCCAGTGCCGCCATCCCGGCGGCGACCGCGGCGGCGCTGCCGCCCGATGAGCCGCCGGTCGTGCGGGTGGTGTCGACGGGATTGCGGGTGATGCCGGTCAGCGGGCTGTCCGTGACGGCCTTCCACGCCAACTCGCAGGTGGTGGTCTTGCCGAGCAGCACCATGCCGTCGTCGCGCATCTTTCCCACCGCCGGGCTGTCTTCGATCCAGGGGCCGTCGGCGTCGGTGAGCAGCGAGCCGCGCAGGGTGGGCCAGCCGGCGGTGCGGAATACGTCTTTGACGGCGACGGGCACCCCGTCGAGCAGACCCTTGGTGTAGTTGCCGCGCCAGCGGGCCTCGGACTTGCGTGCCTGAACCAGCGCGGCGTCCTCGTCGACCAGGCAGAACGCGTTGATGTCGCCGTCGCGTTCGGCGATCGCCGCCAGCGCGGCCGCGGTCGCCTCGACAGGCGAAAGTTCCCCGGAGGTGTAGGCGGCCACCAACTGCAGTGCGGTCAAGTCGGCCGGGTTGGTCATCGGCGTGGCTCCTCAGCCGGTCACCGCGTACCCGCGGCGTTTGTCGACCACATTGAGCAGCGGCCGACCGCAGACGTAACGACGGAAGTTGTCGATGAACTGCTGTTGTATTGCGCTGGTCCAGCCGTGCACATCACCGCTGTGATGCGGGGTCAGGGCAACATTGGGCGCGGTCCAGAGCGGATGGTCGGACGGCAGTGGCTCGGGGTCGACGACATCGAGTGCCGCGCCGCCGATACGCCCGTCGTGCAGCGCCGCCACCAGCGCATCGGTGACCACCAGTTCGCCGCGGCCGACGTTGATCAATCGCGCTCCGGGACGCATCGCGCTCAACGCATCGGCGTCGATCAGGCCGCGGGTCTGCGCCGTCAGTGGCGCGGCCAGCACGACGTAGTCGGCGTCGGCGACCGCGGTGTGCAGGTCGGCGGAGACCTCGCCGAAGTCGGCGTCGGCTCGCGGCGTGCGGCCGACCCCGCGCACGGCCATTCCGGTCGCGGCCAGCAGCCGCGCGACGGCACGGCCGACCGGCCCGGGCCCGACGATCGTCACCGACGCGCCGGCGACGCGTTCGGTGTCGAAGTGCTGCCAGCACCGGGCGCGCTGAGCGCTCCAGGACCGTCGAAAACCCTTGGCGAAGAACAGGATTTGTCCCAGCACATACTCGGCGATGGCCGCTTCGAAGATGCCGCGGGAATTGGTGACGATCACGTCGCTGTCGACCAACTCCTCGAAGAGCACCGCGTCCACCCCGATGGCGCCAACGTGCACCCAGCGCAGCGAATCGGCCGCCGGCCACGCCGAGGCGAGCGCGGGCGAGGAGAAGTCGTAGACGAACAGCACGTCGGCGCCGGCAAGCGCCCCCGCCAGTTGCGCCGAAGGGACCATCCGCAACTCCGCGTCCGCGCCGACCGGACCGAGCTGGGTCGGGGCCGACTCGCCGTACTGAACGATGACCACCGGACGCGCGTCCACGTTGACACCGTAGAAACGTATCGTATGATTGTCAACAATCCAGGGCTGGCCTGGAGTGCCGCGTGAGTGTGGGGCCACCCATGGATCTGTCCCTGTTACGGGAGCTGCCCGAGTTCGACGGACCGGCCGATCAGCGCGGCATCGGCGTCATCGCGCCCTTTGACCTGGCGCTGGAACGTGAGCTGTGGCGCTGGATTCCGGCTGAGGTGACTCTGCACCTGGCCCGCACCCAGTTCGAGCCGGTACCGGTGAGCCGGGCCATGGCCGAACTGGTGTCCGACACGCACCATCTTAAGGCCGCCACCCGCTCCGTGCTCTCGCTCGAGCCGGAGGTGGTCGCCTACCTGTGCGCGTCGGGCAGCTTCGTCAACGGCGTCGAATACGAGAAAACGCTGGTGGCCGCGATCGAGGCCGCGGGCGCCGAAGCAGCGGTCACAACGTCAGGTGCGCTGGCTGAAGCCGTTACCGCGCTGGAGATTTCGCGAATGTGCATCATGACCCCCTACGACGAAGAGCTCACCGAGCTGCTGCGGATGTTCCTGAATCAGCTGGGGGTGACCGTATTGCGATCGGACCACCTCGGCCTGGGCGGGGGCATCTGGAAGGTGAACTACCGCACGGTCGCGGAGCGGATCGTCGCCGCCGATCAGCCCGAGGCTGAAGCCATCTTCGTCAGCTGTACCAACCTGCGGACCTACGACATCATCGACCCGCTGGAGAATATGCTGGGCAAGCCGATCCTGACGGCCAACCAACTGACCATGTGGGCGTGCCTGGACCGGATGGGCCTGCCGATGATGGGACCGGGCCGGTGGCTGCGGGATGTCTTCACCGGAGTCCGGCGGTGAACCCCATGAGCCCGGAGCGCGCGGAGAGCCCAGCCGTCGGGTTCATTTATCCCGATCACGCCGCCGAGTCGGACTACCCGATAGCCGCCGGGCTGCTCGGGGTGCAACTGCCGGTGGTCCACATCTACGGAACGGACCTGCATGCGGTGCCCGAGCTGATGGCGCTGGGCAGCCCGGCCAACCTCGCCGAGGGAGCGGCGCTGCTGGCAGCGCAGCGACCGGCCGCGGTGGTGTGGGCGTGCACGTCGGGCAGCTTCGTGTTCGGGCGCGACGGCGCCGCCGACCAAGTGGACCGCCTGGCGGCGGCCGC
>NZ_JBYCKY010000412.1:0-8363 GCF_057473605.1 Mycobacterium sp. TH-M82
CGAAGCGCGGCGAGTCGTCGCGTTGCAGCTGGTGCAGCCCCACCCGGTAGACCGCGACCACCTCCTCGGGCGCCGGTCGCGGGTCGAGCCGGCCGCCACCCCAGATCACCACCGGGGTGATGACGTAGCCCGACCGCGTCGGGTAGTCGTCGAGCAGCCCCAGCACGGCCGACCCGGGCAGCGCGACGCCCACCTCCTCGTCCAGCTCCCGCAGCGCCGCGTCGACCGCCGTTTCGCCGCGGTCGAGGCGGCCACCCGGCAGGGCCCACTGCGCCGAATGCGACGACAGCCGAATGGCCCTGCGGCACAACAGGAAAGCAGCACCGCCCGACACGTCGACCATGCGGCCGTCGAGGTTGGCCTCGGGCATCGGCCGCCCGCCGATCCACTCGTCGACCGGCGCCGGGTCAACCCGGTCCTCGCCGACCTCGGAATCGACCAGCACCACCGCGACGGCCGCGTGCCGCTTGCTCGGGTCGGTCACGGTGCGGCGCGCGTGACCGGCCACGTGCGCGCGGATCCGCTCCCGCAGCGCGTCGTCGTAGCTGATCGTCACCGCTCGACCCTATCGTTCAGCCCTTGCCCCGGCCGAAGTAGAGCTCCTGGGTGGCGACGCAGACCAGCTGGCCGGCGCGGTTGTACATGGTCGACGTCGCAAGTCCGCGTCCCGCGACGCCGCTGGGCGAAACCTGATCGGAGAGCACCCAATCGGACAGGTCGATCGGCCGGTGAAACCACAGCGCGTGGTCGATCAGCGCGTTGAACGTGGTCGGCGGCGTGGCCCGCCGCATCGCGAGCGCGGTCTCGAGCATCGTCGTGCCCGACAGATAGGTCAGCAGGCAGCAGTGCAGCATCTCGTCGTCCGGCACGGGTTCGGTTGGCCGCCACCACATGCGGATGCGGGGCGAGGGTGCCGGCGCCTCGATGGCGAGCCGCGGCGGCGCGTCGACGTAGCGCAGCTCGAACGGCTGCTCCCTGACCCAGTGCCCGCCCAGCTCGTCGGCATAGGCGGCCAGCTGTTCCTGCACCGGCGGCAGCGTGTCCGGGTCGGGGACCTCGGGCATGGGCTGCTGGTAGGCGAACGACTCGACCGGCGCACTGAACGACGCGAGCGCCTCCAGCAGGATCTGACCGTCCTGCCGCGCCGTGACCTGCCGGGTCGAGAGCGTGCCCCCGTCGCGTGCGACGTCGACGTGCAGGTCGACCGGCAGCCGGGCGTCCCCGGCGCGCACGTAGTAGACGTGGACGCTGTGGGGCGTGCGCCCGGGCGCGGTCAGCCCGGCCGCCATCAGCGCCTGCCCGGCGATGTGGCCGCCGACGATGTGGTGCGCCGGGTTGTCAAGCTGGGCGGCGACGAAGTGCCGCTCGCCCGTGCGGTCGACGCGCAGCGTCGCGATGACGTCGGCGAGGGACGGAGAACGGTAGGTCACCCTGGCATCATGCCGTAGGTCACCGGAGCGCCCGCATGTTGACCGGCTTGAACACATATCGCTAATGTGTGCAAATGCCGGTCGATGCGCCCCCGGAAGCCAAGCCCGTGCCGAGCGCCCTGCTGACCGCCGCCACCGACACGCTGCGCCACCTCGGGCCGCGGCGATTCAGCCTGACCGCGGTCGCCGAGGCCGCCGGCGTGTCGCGGGGCACCGTGCACAACGCGCTGGGCACCCGCAACGACGCCATCGCCACCGCGCTCAATCACCTGGCGGCCGGCTTCATCGACACCATGGCCGTCGAGGTGTCCAAGGAGGCGACCCTGGCCGATCAGGCGGCGGCCGTGGCGGTGCTCATCTGCGCGCACCGCCGGCGCTCCCGGTCGGCGCCGCGGGGCATCGACCGGAGCATCCTGGTCCTGCTGCTCGAAAACGGCGGCGACGAGTTGATGCGCCGCTCGGTCGAGTTGTGGCGGCCGTTGGTCAAAGCCGCCCAGCGCACCGGAGAGGTCGATGCGACGCTCGACCCGGCGCGCGCGAGCGAATGGATCATCCGGATCTTGTTCAGTTTCGAGCTGGTGCCGCCCATCGCGGTCAACCTGGATCACCCCCGCGCGGTGCGGCGCTTCGTGGGCGACCACATCGTCACCGGTCTCAAAGGCGCCGGCCGTGGCTGAACCCGACTACGAGGTGGCGATCATAGGGGCCGGGCCGGGCGGCATCGCGACGGCGAAAATACTGCGGGACAAGGGCATCGACGACTTCGTCATTCTGGAGCGCGGCGACGACTTCGGCGGCACCTGGCGCGACAACCACTATCCCGGCCTGGCCGTCGACATCCCGGTGCTCTGGTACCAGCTGTCGTTCGCCCCCAACCCCGACTGGACGCGCTTCTTCGCTCCGGGTCCCGAGATCTACCGGTACCTGCGCGACACGGCGCAGCGCCTCGGGCTCTACGCGCACCTGCACACCAACGCCGAAGTCGTCCAACAGCGCTGGGACGCGTCGGCCGGCCTGTGGCGCCTCGCGATCACGGGCCGACAACCGGTGTCGGCGCGCTTCGTGGTCAATTCCGTCGGCGGCTACGTCAACGCCAAGGACGTCACCGGCATCGCCGGGCTCGACGACTTCGCCGGAACCCTCCTGCGCCCCAACGCCTGGGACGACGACTACGACCCCGCCGGCAAACGCATCGCGATCATCGGCACCGGGTCCAGCGGCGTGCAGATCGCCGGGGCACTGTCGGCCCGCGCGGCCGGCCTGGACATCTACCAGCGCACGCCGGCGTGGGTGCTGCCCAAGATCGACTTCGACATCCCGCGCTGGATGCGGGTGCTGTGGCGGGTGCCCGGCGTCGTCGGCGCCGCCAACGCGCTGGGCCGGGCGGGCATGGACGCGTTCATGGTCGCCCCGCTGGTGCACCTGCTGCCGCGGCTCCCCGACCGAATCCTCGTGCGGCTCATGCCCCTGTACGACGCGTGGTGCCGGCTGCTGTACCGGGCGCTGCTGCGTGCCGTGGTCGACGACCCGGCCACCCGCCGCGCGCTGGTTCCCCGCTACGGCCCTGCTCGCCAAACGCCCGGTGATCTCCAGCAGCTTCCTGCCGGTGTTCAACCACCCCGGCACCCGGCTGATCACCACCCCGATCGAGCGGGTCACCCCCACCGGCATCCGCACGGCCGACGGCGCCGAGCGCCCCGCCGACCTCATCGTGCTGGCCACCGGCTACGAGTTGTGGACGGATCCCGAAACCTACCGCCCCGGAACCATTCTGGGCTCCGACGACTTCGACCTCGCCCAGGACTACCGCGCCCACGGGCTGCGCAGCTACGCCGGCACCGCGCATCCCCGGCTGCCCAACCGGTGGGAGATCGTCGGGCCCCTGGGCTTCGTCGGCTTCGCCTGGCCGGACTTCGTCGAGACGATGGCCGCCCACGCCGTGCGCGTCATCGACGAGACCCGGCGGCGTGGCGCGGACAGCGTCGCGGTCAGCCCGGCGGCGTTCGACCGGTGGAACGAGCAGATGCACCGCCGGGGCAAGGCCGTGCACCTGTACCTGACGGCGTGCAACCCCGGTCTGTCCACCTACTTCGTCAACTCCCAGCGCGACACCGTCTATCACCGCCCCCAAACAATCACCGGCTCAAGGCGATTCAGCCGCCATTCCCCGCTGCCGGACTACGAATTCCACCATCGGCGCGCCGCGCCGCACGCAGAGGAGATGTCGGCATGACCGATCCCGTCACCCCGCTGGCCGGCAAGGTCGCCTACGTGACCGGCGCCGCCCGCGGCCAGGGCCGCTCGCACTGCATCCGGCTGGCCCGCGCCGGCGCCGACATCGTCGCGATCGACGCCTGCGCCCCCGTGGCCGAACACAACGGCTATCCGCCCGCGGCGCCGGAGGACCTCGCCGAGACGGTCAGCCTCGTCGAGGGCGAGGGCCGCAAGATCCTCGCCGGGGAGATCGACGTCCGCGATCTGGCCGGCCAGCAGCGGATCGTGGCGAACGCGGTCGAGCAGTTCGGCCGCCTCGACATCGTCGTGGCCAACGCCGGCGTGCTGAATTGGGGCCGGCTGTGGGAGATTTCGCCCCAACAGTGGCAGGACGTGCTGGACGTCAACCTGACCGGGCTGTGGAACACCGTCAAAGCCGCGGTCCCGCCGATGATCGCGGCCGGCAACGGCGGGTCCATCATCGCGATCAGCTCGGCCGCCGGCATCAAGGCCGTCCCGGGCTGTGGCCACTACTGCGCCAGCAAGTTCGGCGTGGTCGGGCTCACCAACTCGCTGGCGGTCGAACTCGGCGAGTACGGCATCCGCGTCAACTCCGTGCACCCCTACGGCACCGATACCCCGATGGGCAACGACGTGTCGATGTACCAAGTGTTTCAAGACCACCCGCACTACATCTACAGCTTCTCGCCGGGCGCCCTGCCCACCGAGTCGCTGGCCGACCCCGACCTGGTCTCCGACATCGTGGTCTGGCTCGCGAGCGACGCGTCGTCGCTGATCACCGCCGCCCAGATCCCCGCCGACAAGGGCTATCTCAAGATCTAGCGTCGCGTTCGCTCACGACCGGTCACCGACCGGGGGTCGCCAGGTGCCGGCCAGCACCGCCTCCACGTCGCGCCCGAGATCGACCAGGAATTCGCGCTCGGCGGCATCGAAGTCCTGTGCGGACGCGGTGCGCCGAAGCCGTTCGAGCTGAGCGGCAATCGGGTCCTTGTGCCTGGCGTCGGTGGCCTGTCGCGCAACCTCGCGGAGCAAGGTGAAGACGCGGGCGAGCAGGGCAGGATCGCCGGCGCCGTACCGGCGTGGCTGGGCGATCGCCAGATCCAGCAGCTCGGCGAACGTGGGCTGGCGTATCACCACCTGGGTCACCTCGCCGCAGCGCAGCGATTTGTAGCCCAGGCGGCGCTGGGCCAGATCACACAGCAGCGCAGAGCTGTATCCCAGTGCGTGCACGGCGGTGGTGGGGTCGTTGATTCCCGGCGAGAGTGCCTTCACCGCAACGTCCGTCAGCTGCCGTAGGCCGTAACCGACGTCCTGGACCGGGGTCCTTTCGTTTCCGGTCCGCACGGCGGCCGTCACGGCGCCGGCGAGCAGCTCGAGCCGCCGGCGATCCAGTGGGTCGCGCCGGTCGCAGCTCCACACGTAGGCCAGCGGTTCGCCGCAGACCAGCCAATCGCCCGGAGCCCGGTTGACCAGAACCACCGCTTCGGCTTGCGCGGCGGCCGACATCAGCGATTGCTCGTCAACGCTGACCAAGAACCCCGTTGAGCCGGCGTCGACCAGATCGGCGTCGTGCGGCGGCTGGGGCATCCGCGCGTCTTCTTCCGCGGCATCGGTCGCTTCGAAGATCTGGCCGGCCGCCGCAATCGAGTCGGCCCACACGGTGTGCATCATGGTCTCGACCCGAATCTCGGCGACCAGGTGAGCGAGAAAGAACACCAACCCGATGACGCTCAGCAGCGCCAGGAACACGGCGACGCTCACGGAGACCTGGGCGGTGTCGCCGGCGTGCTCGTCGTGTGCGTTTTGCAGCGCGGTCAGCGAATAGGCGAAGGTCGCCAGGAACAGCGCCAGCGTTCGTTGCACGAACCTGTCCCGGGCGAAGGTCCGCAACAGCCGCGGCGAATACTGCCCGCTGGCCAGCTGCAACGTCACCACCGTGAGGGAAAAGGTCAGTGAGGTCACGGTGACCAGCGCGGTCGCGATCGTGCCCAGCAGCTCGCGCGCGGCGTCGGGACTGCTCGCGAACACCGGCCGGAGCGGCGCCAACGCGCGCCCGATCGTCTGATCGAACGCGGGAAGAAGTATCCCGGCCGCGATCGCGAGGAGCACGCCGATCAAGGGCACCGGCCACAGCCGCGTCCGCAAGGCGTCGCTGACATGATCGCGCCATCTCGTCGACGGCATCCCACCTCCGTTGTGCGCCTGCCGAACGCATCCTCGCGAGCACACCATAGCCCGATTTGCGCCCGGCCAGGCCGCCAATCGCGTCGATGGCCCGCTCCATCCCAGCGGCGCTGTCCAAAGCCGCCACACCGCAGCGCTATTCGAGCCGGGGCAACGGTGCTGGTTCGCGCCGCAGACTCAGGGCACCCGCAGGACGGTGGTCGCCGACCGCGCGACGGCGGCCGTCCTGATCTCGGAGACCGCCGCGTAGGCCGGCCCCGTCACAAGATCGAACACCGCCGCCGTGGAGGGGTAGTTGCCCAAAAAGATCAGGTCGGGTACGAAGTCGTCGTCGTAGGCCAAGTCGGGAAGGAACCGGGGAACGACGTAGCGGCCCCCGACGGCCTCGACCAAAGGCGCTGCCGCCGCGAGGTATTCGTCGTAGCGCTCGCGGCCACCCTCGTGGAACCACAACATGTTCAGCACGACGACACCGCTGTCGAGCACCGCCTCACCGCCGTCGGAAGGGTCGATGGCGCAACGAGTCAGCACCGCCCGGTGGACGGCGTCGGTGCGCAGGTGCGCGACCTGCCGATAGCGCTCGCTGTGCCACATCTCGTCGAACACGGCCGCCGAAGGGTACCGGACGAATCCGACCAGGTCGGGATCGAAGCCACCCTCGAGCGACTGCTCGACTTGCAGGAACGGGGTCGACAGCTCGGCGCCTACGTCGGCCAGGATCGGCAGGACGGCCCCGCCGTATTCGCCGTAGAGTTCCATTCCGCCGGGCTTGAACCACAACGCGTTCAGCATCGCGATCGGTGCGCCGGAGCCGGCGTTCGGTACGGACAAGTCGCTCACCTGGACTTCAGCAGCGGAACACGATCCATCGCATCGCACAGTACATGTACGCGGCCTCGCAGGTCCCCGCCACCAGCCGCGACAGCTGGTACTGCACGCCGAGGGCCGCCAGCAGGCTGGTGACCCCGAGGATGAACGCCAGGTAGTTGACGACGACCACCGCGGCATACACCGCGACCTGCGGCCCGACGGGCGCGTGGGACCGGAAGTTGGCGCTGCGGTTGAGCGCGTAGCTGAGGGCGAAGGCGCACACGTAGGCGAGCGTGACGGCGACCGGCACCGGCACGCCGAGCCCGCTGTGCAGGCCGGTGAGCAGCGACAGATCCGCGCCGAAGCTCAGGCCGTTGATCAGGCAGTACCCGACGAACGTCGGCGCGACGACCGAGCTGAGCCCCAACGGCAGGCGGGCGACGAACGCCTCACACCCGCCGTGGAATCGCTCGACCAGGGGCAGCCGGCCTGCATTCACGTCGGGTTGCACGCGTGTACCGTGCCACGCCCGGGTAGCGGCCGTGTGAGCAGTCGGCCAACTCGTCGCGACGCGCACGACCCGGTGTGTCCCAGCTAGTAGCCCTCGCCGTCATCGGCCAGGTAGGTGACCGAATACCACCGGCCGGGCGGCTGTGTGCCCGGGTCGTACTCCTCGGTCGCGGTCGCGTCCTCCAGTCGCACGTCCGTCAGCGTCGGATTCTGCGCGCGGACACGGTCTTCCAGCGCGGCCAACAGCGCATCCCCGCTCAGGGTGGTGTCCACCAGCGCGCGTCCCTCGTGCCTCGCCCAACTCACGCGTTACATCTTGCTCCGGCGTTCGCGGTTTCAGGGCAAGTCGGTCGCGAGGAATGTCAGGGGCAGCCCCTGCACCGTCATCTCGGATTCGTCCGGTTCGAAACCCTCGCCCTCCCGGTGCGAACGGAACTTCGTCACCGCGCCGTAACGCGCGGGCACCTGCTCGGCGGCCGCCATGTCTGCCACGCGAACCGCGATGGAGAAGACACCGTCACCGTGTGCCGCCAGGAATTCGGCCACCGCACTGCTGCGTCCCGCCTCGGTGTCCAGGGGGATCACCAGTTCCACGCCGCCGGCCCCAGTTCGGCCAGTTCGAGGACCGCGAACTCGAACCCGAGTTCGGTGAAGAACGTGGCGGCCGCGTCGAGCCGATCTCGGGCGACTGCGTAGACGACGTGGTGCATCTGCGGCAATCGGCTCATACCGGCCCCTTTGGCGGATGTCGCGCCGTCAGCGGCGTTCACCGGCGCCCGGCCCGGCTGTCCCGCGCCGCTCAGCCTAATCGCGGGCCTGTCCGCAACGCGCGGCCGCGGGTAGCCTGCGCCAGGATGGCGGTGTCGCGACTCCCTGGGGAACAAACCGCCGAAGCGCATCGGACCGCGTCGCCGCGGAGTTCGCACGCTAGTGTGCATGGGTTGGCCTCAGCGAACAGGCCGATAGAAGAGTTGAGCAAATTCATGACCGCAACAACAGAAGCGTCGGTGCTCGAATCACGGGTCGGCCATTACTACGAGATGGACGGCACCTACCTGGTCGGCCGCGAGAAAGTGCGCGAGTACGCCCGCGCCGTGCAGGACTACCACCCCGCGCACTGGGATGTCGCCGCCGCCGCCGACCTGGGGTATGCGGGTCTGGTGGCGCCGCTGACGTTCACCTCGGTGCCGGGCA
>NZ_JBYCKY010000413.1:0-2987 GCF_057473605.1 Mycobacterium sp. TH-M82
CCTCAGGCCCGCCGGATGTCGAACGTCTCGCCGAGCGCCACCGCGTGCACCGGGCCGCCGAACTCGGCCTTGGCCTCGCTGATCACGTCCTCGCGCGACGTCCACGGCGGAATATGGGTCAGCAGCAGCTCGCGCACCCCCGCCGCCGCCGCGATATGGCCGGCTTCGGTGCCCGACAGATGAAGGTTGCAGGGGCGCTTGGCGGAGTGCGTCCAGGACGCCTCACACAAGAAGATGTCGGCGTCGCGCGCCAACTCGACCAGGCGGTCGCAGAAGCCGGTGTCACCGCTGTAGACCAGCGACGCACCGGACGGATCGCTGATCCGCAGGCCGTACGACTCGGTCGGGTGGCAGACCAGCTCCGGGCGCACCGTGACCGTCCCGATCGTCACCGGCTCCCCGGCCACCCAATGGTGCACGTCGAAGATGTCGGTGAAATCGTCGATCTCCCCGCCGTACGGCGACGACGCCGCGCCCAGCCGCGACCAGGTGTCGCTGGGTCCATACATCAACGCCTTGCCGACCGGCGGTGACGGGTGGTAGCGGCGCCAGACGAACAGCCCGGGCAGGTCCAGGCAGTGGTCGGCGTGCAGGTGTGACAGCAGCACATGCACCGAGCCGGGATCGGCGTGGTGCTGCAGCGCGCCGAGTACCCCGCCCCCGAAGTCGATGACCAGCGGCGGCGTGTCCGGTGCCCGCAGCAGGTAACCGGATGCCGGGGAATCCGGGCCCACCACGCTGCCGGAGCAGCCGAGCACTGTCAGTCGCACAGTCCCCACTGTGCCATGTTTGCTGCGGCGGCGCGGCAGACTCTGCCGCAGACATGGTGGTTAATGCGCCGGCGAGTGGCGCTGGACGGGTTCCACGCCGGTGATGGCGGGCCCCAGGAACCGCGTTGCCAGCCTGGCGAACGCCGCCGGGTCGCCGGTGGCCTCGAACACCCGGGTCGCGGAAGGGGTTTCATGCGGGCGCAATAGATCGAGTTCGGTGAGCACCCGCACCAGTTCCTTGGCGGTCTCCTCGGCGCTGGACACCAGCGTCACCTGCTCCCCCATCGCCAACTGGATCAACCCCGACAGCAGCGGGTAGTGGGTGCACCCCAGCACCAGGGTGTCCACCCCGGCGCGCTGCAGCGGTTCCAGGTAACCCTCGGCCAGGCCGAGCACCTGCCGGCCGGTGGTGATGCCGCGTTCGACGAAGTCGACGAACCGCGGGCAGGCCACCGCGGTGATCTCGGTGTCGCGGGCGGCGGCGAACGCATCCTGGTAGGCGTGGCTGGTGATAGTCGCCTGGGTGCCGATCACCCCGATGTGGCCGTTGCGGGTGGTGGCGACCGCGCGCCGCACCGCCGGCAGGATGACTTCGACGACCGGCACGTCGTAGCGTTCGCGGGCGTCGGCCAGGCACGCCGACGACGCCGAGTTGCAGGCGATCACCAGCGCCTTGACCCCGCGATCGACGAGATCGTCGCCGATGGTCAGTGCGTGTGTGCGGATCTCGGGAATGCTCAGCGGACCGTAGGGCCCGTTGCCGGTGTCGCCGACGTAGACGATGTCCTCGTCGGGCAGCTGGTCGACGATCGCGCGTGCGACGGTCAGCCCCCCGACGCCGGAGTCGAACACCCCGACGGGCGCCTGGGGTCCCCGCCGGCGGGCAGAAGATGCCGCGTTCATGCGGTCAGCTGCGCCTGGCCGGCGGCGGATCTCTTCGCCCGGGCTTTGCGTTCGGGCCCGGACAGCAGGTAGGCGGCCAGCACGCCGGCCGACGCACCGCACAGATGCCCCTGCCAGGACACCCCACCGCACATGCCAAGCACCGGTAGCACCGGCACTACCGGTACTAGGCCCCAGAGGACGCCACCGTAAAAAACCAGCACGACGATTCCGACGACGATCTGCCAGGCCGTGCGGGTGAAAAACCCGAAGACGATCAGGAAGGTCAGCCAGCCGAAGATCAGGCCCGACGCTCCGATGTGATCGGATTGCAGGCCGCACGACCCGAGGTTTCCGGTCAGCCAGGTGCCGAGGCCACCGACGATCCACACGATCGCGGTGGCCAGGAGAAATCGCGACAGGCCGGCCAGCGTCGCCAGGAAGCCCAGCACCAGCGCCGGGCCGGTGTTGGCCATCAGATGCTGCCAGTTGGCATGCAGCAGCGGGGCGAAGGCGACACCCCACAGTCCGTCGGCCTGCAGCGGCCGGATGCCATTGCGATCCAGCCGGTGACCGCTGAGCTGATCGGCGAATTCGACGGCGTAGAGCAGCACCACGAAACCGACGACGGTGGCCCCGCGGGCCATCCACGCTGACCGTTTCTTCGGCTGCCTCGCCGGCTCCGGTGTCGCGGGAGACGTGGCCCTCATGCCCATAGCTGCCCTTCCAGCGCATTCACGGCGTCGTCCAGGCCGCCGGCGTAGGCGCCGGTGGACAGGTACTTCCATCCGGCGTCGGCGACGATGAAGGCGATGTCGGCGGGCTGGCCCGCACGCAGGGCTCTGGCGGCGACGCCCAGCGCCGCGTGCAGCACCGCGCCGGTGGAGATGCCAGCGAAGATGCCCTCGGTGTCGATCAGCTCCCGGGTGCGCCGTACCGCGTCGGCGGAGCTCACCGAGAACCGGGTGGTCAGCACCTGCGGGTCATAAAGCTCCGGGACGAAACCCTCGTCGACGTTGCGCCGTGCGGAGACCCCCTCGCCGTAGCGGGGTACGGCTGCCACTATCGCCACGCCGGGAACCCGCTCGCGCAGGAACCGGCCGGTGCCCATCAGGGTGCCGGTGGTGCCCAGCCCGGCGACGAAGTGGGTGATCTCGGGCAGGTCGGCGAGGAGCTCGGGGCCGGTGCCATAGTAGTGCGAGTCGGTGTTGGCCGGGTTGCCGTACTGGTAGAGCATCACCCAGTCGGGGTGCTCGGCGGCCAGCCGCTTGGCGGGGGCCACCGCGGTGTTCGATCCGCCCTCGGCCGGCGAGGAGATGATCCGCGCGCCGTAGA
>NZ_JBYCKY010000414.1:0-27000 GCF_057473605.1 Mycobacterium sp. TH-M82
TGGACGTGGACCGCATCTCACACGTGCTCAACTACGACATTCCGCACGACACCGAGTCCTACGTGCACCGCATCGGACGCACCGGGCGGGCCGGCCGGTCCGGAAACGCGATCCTGTTCGTCAGCCCGCGGGAACGCCACCTGCTCAAGGCGATCGAGAAGGCGACCCGACACAAGCTCGCCAAGGCCGACCTGCCCACCGTCGAACACGTCAATGCCCAGCGGATGGCGAAGTTCGCCGACTCCATCACCGAAACCCTCGGTACACCCGGCACCGATGTGTTCCGCAGCCTGGTCGAGGATTACAGCCGCGAGCACGACGTGCCGATCGCCGATGTCGCCGCGGCGCTGGCACTGCAGTCCCGCAACGGCGAGGCGCTCCTGTTGGAGCCGGAGCCGCCGCCGGATAAGCGGTCGCATCGGCCCGATCGGCCGGAGCGTAAACCCGGTGGGGACACCAGACGACGCGCCAGGCCTGGTTTCGCGACTTACCGCATCGCCGTCGGCAAGCGGCACCGGGTCGGCCCCGGCGCCATCGTCGGAGCCCTGGCCAACGAAGGCGGCCTGCACCGCAGCGACTTCGGCCAGATCAGCATCCGGCCGGACCATTCACTGGTGGAGCTGCCGACCAAGCTCTCCCGCCAGACACTGAAAGCGCTGGAGCGCACCCGGATCTCGGGCGTGCTGATCAACCTGGAGCCCGATCGTCCACCGGGCCGGACGGGTCATCGCGGCACTGGCGGCACTGCCAAGCCGCGACGGAACGCCGGATGACACTGTCGAAGGACGTCGCGACTCGCGGCGGCCCCCGGCAGGTCTACCGCGTCGAGTCGCTGACCGGCATCCGCGCGGTTGCGGCGATCCTGGTGGTCGCCACTCACGCCGCCTACACCACCGGCAAATACACCCACGGCTATATCGGCCTGGTGTATTCCCGGCTGGAGATCGGCGTCCCGATCTTCTTCATGCTCTCCGGCTTTCTGCTGTTCCGGCCGTGGGTGCAATCCGTCGCCAGGGACCGGCCGGCACCATCGCTGCACCGTTACGCCTGGCACCGGGTGCGGCGCATCATGCCCGCCTATATCGTCACCGTGCTGACGGCGTACCTGGTGTATCACTTCCGCACGGCTGGACCGAATCCCGGCCACACCTGGACGGGGTTGTTCCGCAACCTCACCCTGACCCAGATCTACACCGACGGCTACTTGGGCTCGTATCTACACCAGGGGCTGACCCAGATGTGGAGCCTGGCGGTGGAGGTCGCTTTCTACGTTTTGCTGCCACTGCTGGCCTACGGTCTGCTGGTGTGGCTGTGCCGGCGGCGGTGGCGGCCGGTGTTGCTGCTGGCCGGGCTGGCTGCGGTGGCGGCGATCACCCCGGCCTGGCTGATCCTGGTGCATACCGCGAGCTGGTTGCCCGACGGTGCCCGGCTGTGGCCACCCAGCTACCTGATGTGGTTCGCGGGCGGTATGTCGCTGTCGGTGCTGGAGGCGATGCGGGTGCGTTGCTACGGGTTCGTGGCGATCCCGCTGGCGGTGGTGTGCTACCTGATCGCCGCCACCCCGATCGCCGGTGAACCGACGACATCGCCGCGCGAGCTGGACGAGGCGCTGGTCAAGGCGGTGTTTTACGCCGTGATCGCGATGTTGTCGCTGGCGCCGCTGGCCCTGGGTGACCACGGCTGGTACGTCCGGCTGCTGGGCACCCGGCTGATGGAGTGGCTGGGTGAGATCTCCTACGAGATCTTCCTGATCCACCTGGTGACGATGGAGATCGCCATGGTCGAGGTGCTGCACTGGAAGGTCTACACCGGCTCGATGCTCGGCCTGCTCGTGGTGACGCTGGTGCTGACGATTCCGCTGTCCTGGCTGCTGCACCGCGTCACCCGGGTCCGCTCTTGAACCATTGTGGATAGGTTACGCTGCCCTAAATTCGACGGGACGGAGTACCGATGGCCGAGCAGCCGGTTACCCGCGGCTGGCAGGGTGCGGTGCTCAGACTGCTGGGTGCCGGTGACTACCGGCTGACGGTGACCGGCCGCCGCGAGATCAACGCACACTACCTGCGGCTGAGCTTCGACGCCGGTGGTCTGCTCAGCGGGCGTGCGGTGCATCCGACCATGTGGATCCGGATGTGGTTCACCGACGGGGACAAGCTGCACCAGCGCGGTTACACGCTGGTCAACCCCGATCCCGTCGCCGACACCGTCGACATCGAATTCGCGCTGCACGACGGGCACAACGGGATCGCGTCGCGGTGGGCGCAGGCCGCGCAGCCGGGGGACACCATCGAGGCGACCGTGTTGGGCAGCAAATTCGCCATTCCCGAGCCGCCTCCGGCCGGCTACGTCATCGTCGGTGACAGTGCATCGTTGCCGGCGATCAACACGTTGCTGGTGGCGATCGGCGACGCACCGGCGCGGGTGTTCCTGGAAGCCCACTACGACGACGACCGGGACCTACCGGTGAATCGGCACACCGATGCCGTCTGGGTGGACCGCAAGAACGGAGCGTTGCTGCAGGCCGTCAGCTCGGCGGCGTTCGGCGCCGAAGATCATTTCGGCTGGGTGGCCTGCGACAACCACACCACCCGGGCGGTCAGTAAGATACTGCGGGAGAGTTACGGTATTCCGCGCAAATCGATTAAGGCCCAAGCCTATTGGGTTGTCTGACCTGTCTTTTCTGCGTGGGCGGGCGTCACCACTGGGACGACGAACTCCTCGAGCATCGTCCGCTCGTCGGCGGCGTCGCGGCCCGGGAAGACCAGCAGTGACGTCATCACCCGCGTCACCCAGCGGGCACGGCGCTTCACCGCATCGGCATCGGCGGGCCCGAGGCCCCGCACCAGCGCCTCGGCCATCGCTGTGACCACCTCGGACCGTTCCGCCATCTCGCCGCCGATCGGTGGTGCCGTCCCGGCGAACCATGACATCAGCGCCGGATTCTGTCGCACCAGCGCCAGCGACTCGGTGACACCGGTGATCAGTCGCCGGTGCGGGTCGTCGATGCCGGTGAGGGTCTCGGTCAGCTGGCGGTACAGGGTGTTGGCCCACCGGTGTACGTAGGCGGTGTAGAGGGCGTCCCGGTTGTCGAAGTACCGGTACAACGTCGCGCGGGAACACCCTGCGGCGTGCGCTATTTCGTGCATGCCGACCGAACCGGGGTCGTGGTCGGCGAACAACCGCTCAGCCGCCCCGAGAATTGCCTCGACGGCAACCTCGGTGCGCCGGTCGGCCAGCCAATCGGTGCCGGCCATCACGGGTTCGCCGTGAAGGGCAGCGACAGCGGGCGGCGTACGTAGCTGCCGCCGGCCCAGGTGATGCCGGCCTCGTCCACAGCGTAATTCGGGCACCGGGCCAACAGCTCCTGCAGCGCCACCCGTGACTGCATGCGGGCTGCCTGGTTGCCGATGCAGTGGTGCGCGCCGTAACCGAAGGCGAGGATCTGACGCGGCCTGCGTGCCACGTCGAGTTCTGCGGCGTCGGGTCCGAAGAAGCGCTCGTCACGGTTGGCCGAGGCATAGAGCAGCAACACCTTTCGGCCCGCCGGAACGGTGCTGTCGCCGATCGTCACGTCACGTGTGGCGGTGCGGCACAGTCCCTGAACCGGTGAGGTCAGCCGCAGCAGTTCTTCGATGGCGGCATGGATCAACTCCGGGGTGTCTACCAGCAGACGGCGCTGGTCCGGGCGCTGGTGCAGCAGTTGCGCTGATCCGCCCAGCATTCCGGTGGTGGTGTCGTTGCCGCCGGTGATCATGGTGAATGCGAACGCCAGGATGGACAGCAGGCCAGCGGTGTCACCGTCGGCTCCCAGCCCGGAGCTGACCAGGTGCGAGATGATGTCGCGCCCGGGCTCGGTTCGGCGGCGTTCGATCAGGCCGGTGAAGTAGGTCATCATCCCGGTGACCGCGTCACCGGCCGAGGCGAAGCCGGCTTCGGTGGCGCTGGCCGCGACGATCGCCTCGGTCCAGCCGTCGAACTGGGTGCGATCGGCCTCGGGCACCCCGAGGAAGTGCGCAACCACCAGCGACGGCAGCGGCTTGAACAGCTCGGCGACGATGTCCCCGGCGCCTGCCGCGCACAGCCGCTCGATGCGCGCCACGACGAACTCGCGCACCCGCGGCTCCAGCTCCCTGACATGCGCCGGAGTGAACGCACGCGCGACCAGCTTGCGGAACCGGGTGTGCACCGGCGGATCCTGCATCACCATCGGCGGGTTGTCGGCCAGGCCGATCATCTCCAACTCGCCGTAGTTGAGTGTCAGCCCATGCGCGGAGGAGAACGTCTGGTGGTCGGCCGCGGCCGACCAGACGTCGGCATGCCGGGACAGCACGTAGTAATCCCGGTCGGGCCGGTCGGGCTGGCCGGCATCGTGCCCGGGTACCACATGGTGAACCGGGTCGTGCTCGCGCAACGCGGCGTACATCGGGTAGGGGTCGGCCCACGTCTGCGCGCTGCACGGCTCGAACCTCGGTCGAGACATAGCAGTCAGCATGTCTTATAAGTACGACTATTAGACCAAAATGTCAACTGGCTCCCGCGCGAGTGTGCGCGTCCCCTGTCGACGCGCCGAGCAAATCACCGGGTTTGTGCACGCTCGCTCCGTGCCCCTCAGATCGCGGCGCCGGGGTTGAGAATGCCCAGTGGGTCGAGCGCGGCCTTGATCCGCTGGTTGAGCGCCATCACGTCCGGGCCCAGGTAGCCGGCCAGCCACGGCCGCTTCAGCCGCCCGACCCCGTGTTCGCCGGTGATGGTGCCACCCAGCCGGACGGCCAGGTCCATGATCTCGCCGAATGCGACCTCGGCGCGGGCCACCATCGCTGCATCGGCGGGGTCGTAGACGATCAGCGGATGGGTGTTGCCGTCGCCGGCGTGGGCGATCACCGAGATGGTCAGCTCACGCTCGGCGGCGATGGCCTCGATACCGATGACCAGATCGGCCAGTGCCGGCAGCGGCACGCCGACGTCTTCGAGCAGCAGTGAGCCGGTGGCTTCCACTGCTGGAATGGCGAACCGCCGGGCGGCGACGAACGCCTCACCCTCCTCCGGGTCGTCGGTGGAGAACACCTCCTTGGCGCCGTGCTCGGCGAACACGCCGGCCATCAGTTCGGCATCTTCGGCTCCGGCCCGTCCGCGCTCGTCGGAGCCGCCTAGCACCATCGCGGCGGCCTCGCGGTCCAGGCCCATCCGGAAGTGGTCCTCGACGGCGTTGATCGCCGCGGCGTCCATGAATTCCAGCATCGCCGGGCGGATCCGGGTGGTCACCGCCAGCACCGCTTCGGCCGCGGCCCGCACCGAGGCGAAGGTGGCCACCACCACGGCCGACGGGTGTTGCGCCGACAGCAGCCGCAACGTCACCTCGGTGATCACGCCCAGGGTGCCCTCACTGCCGACGAACAGCTTGGTCAGCGAGAGTCCCGCGACGTCCTTGAGCCGCGGGCCGCCCAGCCGCACCGCGGTACCGTCGGCCAGCACCACCTGCACACCCAGCACGTAGTCGGTGGTCACCCCGTACTTCACGCAACACAGCCCGCCGGCGTTGGTGGCGATGTTTCCGCCGATGCTGCAGATCTCGAACGACGACGGGTCCGGCGGATACCACAGCCCGTGCTCGGCGACGGCCTTTTTCACCTCGGCGTTGAGCAGACCCGGTTGGCACACCGCGGTGCGGGTGGCCGGGTCGACGGTGATGTCGCGCATCTTCTCGGTGGACAGCACGATGCTCTCGTCCAAGGCGGTCGCCCCGCCGGACAGCCCGGTGCCCGCACCGCGCGCCACCACCGCGACGCGGTGCCGGCTGGCCCAGCGCAGGATCACCTGCACCTCTTCGGTGTGACGCGGCCGCACCACCGCCAGCGGTTTGCCCGCCGACGGGTCGAACGCACGGTCCTGCCGGTAGCCCTCGGTGATCGCGGGATCGGTGATCACCATGCGGTCCGGCAGCTCGGCGATCAGCTCGGCCAGCGCGTGGGCGTCCACACGCTGATCCTACGGAGCCGCAGGCGCGCATGTGGACCCTGAGGTAGCGCCGCTCATACAGGTCGCGGGCAAGGGACACTCCGCGGTAGCGCGCGAGCTTTTCTGATCAGACCATCGATGTCCCAGGCCGCCCCTACCCTGAACGGCGTGGAGGACCTGAACGGCGCGCAGGACGACGAACTGCCCGAGGGCGGACCGGTCGACCACTGGGCTTCGTATCTACCCGGCCCCGACCTCGTTCCCGCGTACCTGGTCGTGAAATACGCGGCGCAGTACCGGGCGGTCGTCGACGTGTTGCTCGAGGCGCAGGACACCAGCTTGACCGGCTTGTCCTATGACGATGTCCGTGCACGCGTCGCGGCGTACCTGGCTGCCCGAATTCCCGCCGACGCCGTAGACGACATGGTGGCGGACGACCGATTCAACCTCGAAGCACGCCTGGAGCGGCTGGTCCGGTGGGGCGTGCTAACCCGATGGCAGGAGCCGGCGCGCACCGGTGAGGACTTCTTGCGCAAGCGGGACCGCTACCAGCTCACACCGAAAGCGGCGCGGCTGCACACGTTTTGGACGGAGGATCTGCACGCTGAGGAGGCGTCGGCCGCCGACCTGACGCTGGCGCCACGTGCGATCCACGACCGGCTTAACGTGTTCGCCGACGCGGTCGCGGACCGGCGTTACCGCGATGCGGCGACTGAATACCAGGTCGTCATCAGCCTGCACCACGGCATGGCGACCGCCGCGCGGACCTGGCAGCGCAGCCTGGCGCATGCCCTGTCCGGTGGCCCCGACCCGGACAAGCAGGAAGTGTTGTGGCGGACGTTGCGCTCCTATATCGGCATGTGGGGCGAACAGGTCGACGTGCACAGTCCGCGGATCGCGGACCTGATGACACGGTGCACATCGATGCTCAACGAGTCGGTGTGGCGGGCCTGTTGCCGAGCCGCGTCGGAGGATGCCGATGACGAGCAGGTAGCACTACAGGCGGAACGTTGGCAACGGACGTGGTCGGCTCTGACGGCATGGTTTGAGGGCAGTGAAGGGCAGGCGCGGCGGCTGCGGCGGCAGCTGCGTGACCTGGTGACGCCGTGGGCGCGCAACATGCACATCCTGATGGATACCGGTGGCACGGTGACCCGCCGCACGGAGCTGCTGCGTTTGGCGCGGGCGATCGAGCGGGCTCGCGACGATGAAACCGCTTGTCGGCTCTGGGATACGGCCACCGGGCTGTTCGCCGCGCGGCACCTGCTGCTGCCGTCCGACGCGGCCGACGACCATACCCGCTCCTGGGCCGATGCGCCGCCAGCCCCTGTGACGGCGCGGTTTCGCGAGCACGGCGTGCGCGCCGCGGTGGGCCGGCGCGCCCAGGTGCCCGACTACGCGAAGGGCCGCGCGGCGGCACGACGGGCCAGAGCGGCCGCGGTGGCCGCCCGAGCCGAGGCCGAGGCGGCGTTGCGGCGGCGCTCGGGGACGCGGTTCGCGGGATGGGAGTGGCTGTCAGAGGCCGAACTGGATCTGCTGCTGGAGTTCCTCGCTATCGCCCGCGCAGATGACGGCGCAGTCCGTACCGGCGTGACGGGCGATGGGCGATGGCGCGTGACGCTGTGTGCGCCGACCAGCGGGCCGTCGACGGTGTCGCTCCCCAGCCCGCGCGGGAGACTGGCGGCGGTCAACTGGCGATTCGAGCTGGAGTCGCTGCGATGACGCGCGATGCCGCCGAGCGTCAGCGCGCCTTCACCGGCCTGCTCGCCCACCCGGTACTGGATCGCTGGCGCTACTGCGAACTGTTTGCGCTGGTGCGCAACCCTCGCCACCGGCCCATCCTGGTGGACTGGTTCAAAAGTCGACTCAACTACGACCTGGTGATCACCGAGTCGGCGGCCCGTTTGTTCCGGCGACCGATCGGCAACGACGTGATCGCACCGCAACGCCACGGCGCGCCGGGGCGCCGTGTGCTCACGTTGGCGATTCTGGGCGCGGCAGTCGCCGAGGACGCAGAAGATCTCACCACCACCCAGGAGCTCTCCGACCGGGTTCGAGTCCTCACGCGTCGCGACGACGTCGGTCTGGCGGAATATGACGCCGACCGCTTCGTCGACCGGTCGCAATTCGTCAAGGCGGTGGGCCTGCTGGTCGACGCCGGAGTGCTACGGCCCGTCGACCGCGACGACGAGGACCGCCGCGAGGGCTGGGCTCACCACCGGGACACCGTCGGCGGCGCGTACGAGGTGGTGCGGCAGTTGCTGCTTCGGCTGGTTGATCCCATCGCGCTGTCTGCGGCATTGGGCGAGCGCGGTGACGACCTCGACGCCGCGGCGGCCACGGATGCGACGAGCCGTTATGTTGTGATGCGCCGACTGGTCGAGTTGCCGGTGTGCCTGATCGCCGACCTCGGGGACGCCGAGCGGGCATATCTGGCGAACCAGCGTCACCGCCTCGTCGCCTGGTGTACCGAGATGACCGGCTGGGTGGTGGAGCAGCGGGCCGAGGGACTCGCCCTTATCGCGTCGGAGGAGGCCGAGACCGATCTGCCGTTCCCCCGGCTGCGAGCCGTCGATTTCGCCAGCCTGATGGTGCTGGACGAGCTCCGAACCCTGGCCGATGAGCAGGGGCGGGTGAGCGCGGACCAGTTGTTGCAGGCCGCGACCGAGGTGCGCTTCCGTTACCCGAAGGCGTTGACCAAGGAGTTGGAGACAGACCTCGCAACACGCGACCGGGCGGTCGAACTGCTTCGCGCACTGGATTTGCTGCGCCCCGAAGTCGACGGCGGGTGGTCGCTGTCGCCGGCGTCGGCTCGGTTCCGCAACCCGTCCGTGGTATCGGTCACGGCGCGACTGGGCGAGGATGAAGAGCCATGACACCGTCAGATGCCGCTTCCGCCTGGGAGCACGAGTGGCTTGCCGCCGCGCTCGACGGGGGGCTGCCCGAGCCGCACCGTGGCCGCTGGCAGCCGCTGCGGGTGGGCATCATCGGCCTGTGGGAGTACGACGACACCGAATTCTGGTTCGCTGACGGTCGACTGGTGCTTCGAGGCGGCAATGGCGCCGGCAAGACCAAGGTGCTCGAGCTCACCACCCTCATGTTGCTGCGGGGCGAGGTCACCCCGTCGGTGCTCGACCCGTTCGGCTCCCAACACCGCACCATGCGTTTCAACCTGCTGCCCACCGGGGAGGGCGATGACCCGCGGCCGCCTGCCGATTCCGGTCTCGGCTATGCCTGGGCGGAGTTCGGGCGGCTGGACGACGATGGCCAGGCCCGATTCTTCGTCTGCGGCATGGGGATGAGCGCACGACGAGGCACGGGAACCACCGGCGTCACCACCTGGCAGTTCTTCACCGGGCTGCGGCCCGGCAAGGAGCTGCAGCTGATGGCTGGCGGGCGTGCTCTGGAGCAGAAGGAGCTTCGCAAGCTCGACGGTGTGTATCTGCCGGGCAGCGCGGTGGCCTACCGAGAGCGGTTGGGCCAGGAGCTGTTTGGCCTCGCCGCAGCCTCCTACGACAATCTCACCGATTTGCTCAAGCAGCTGCGCAAACCGAAACTGGGTGAGCGGCTCAGCCCCACACTGCTCGAAGAGACATTGCGGGATGCGTTGCCGCCGTTGGCGACTCACGAGGTAACCCAGCTGGCCGAGGGGTGGGACCACCTTGAGGCGCTGCGCGGGGCGGTGGAGCAGACGCAGCAGGCAGCGGCGGCCGTCGCGCAGTTCGTCCGGGAAGGGTGGCGGCCGTGGGCGCGGGCCGTGTTGCGGCAGCGGGCCGACGAGTTCACCCAAGCCACCACCGCGCTGGACAACACCACCCGCGCCAGAAACGAGGCGGAGAAGACGCTGCGTGAGGCCAACCAACTCGTCGCGGAGGCCGACGAGCAGCTCACCACATCCAAGCGGCTCGAAGGCGACCGCGATACGCAGCTGCGCGAACTCCTGGAATCCGCCTCGTATCGCGACGCCCTGACGGCGAGTCAGCGGGTCGCGCAGCTCCGTAACGCGGTCGCGAGCCTGCGGGATCAGCTGGCCGCCGCGGAGAAGCGGTCCGACGCCGCCCAACAGGCGCACGCGAACGCCACAGAGTGGCTTGCGAAAGTCCAGCGCGAGACCGAGAACATCCAAGGGCGGGTGGCCGAGCAGGAAACCGCCGTCCGGGAGGCCGCGCCGACGGCGGGGCTGGTGGCGTCGGCGGATGCGCTCCTGCCGGGCAGGGATGTAGACGCCCTGCTCGCCGATCACCAGACGCGCTTGGCGCGTTTCGACCGGCTCACCACCCTCCACGAGGGCCACGCGACCGTCGAACGCCAAGCCGAACAGTCCGGCCAGCGGGTGCAGACGGCCGAGCAGGACGTGGCGACCGCCCAGGCTGACGAAGCCCAGGCCGTGGGACAAGTCGAGCAGGACGCCGAGACGCTGCGGCAGCAGATCCGCGACTGGGCCGACGCTGCAGCGGTCGCCGTCTGCCCAGCCCGGCTGGTCGAGGAGTGGTGCGACCAGATCATCGAGCTGACCGTGATCGACGCGGAAGCCGGTGCCGCGCATCCGGGTTTGTCGGTGGTGGACACCATGCGGGATCACGTGTCCGGGGTGCGGCGAGACATCGCCGACCGTGTCGGGGCGCTGTGCGTGGAGCGCGCTCCGCTCGCGACCCGGCGGCAGGAGGTCGACGACGAACTCGACCGGGTGCGCACACGAACCGACAGCCCGCCGCCCGCCCCGACGCTGTGGGCCCGGCGGGAACGCCCGGGCCTCGACGACGAGCTTGGTGCGCCGCTGTGGCGGCTGGTCAACCCTGTCGACGGCCTGGACGCTGACCTGCTCGCCCGGCTGGAAGCCGCCGCCGCGGCCTCCGGCCTGCTGGACGCCTGGGTGTCCGCGGACGGGATGGTCGACACGGTCGACGGCCGGCTGCTCGCCGATGTCCAGTTGGGATCCCGTGGGGGTGCGCGCGGGGAGAGCCTGCTTGCGGTACTTGAGCCGGATGAGGCCTGCTCTGTCGAACCGGATGTCGTGCGAGGTGTTCTGGCCGCCGTCGCGTGGCATGACACCGCGCCCGCCGACAATGACGGCGACTGGCTGGCCGCCGACGGCAGTTGGCGAGTGGGCGGTCTGACCGGGCGGGCCGAACCGGCCGGACCGGCCTCCTACCTGGGCGCGGCCGCGCGAGCCGCGGCGCGGGACCGGGACATCGCCCGACTGCAGGCCGAACGCACCGAACTCGACGCGCGCCTAGTCGAGCTGGACGGGCGGATCGAGGGCCTCGACCGCGCGCTGCAGACACTCGACCGGGAATATGAGGCGATCCCGGCGCAGACCGAGCGTGTCCTCGTCGGACATGTCGGCAAGCTAGCCGAGCGGTCGCGGCGGCGTCTGGTCGCGGAGGGGAGCCTCGTCGAAAAGCGCGCCCGCCACGAGGAGGATCTGGCCCGGCGGGACCAGGCGTGGGCGGCGTTCGTGGACTACGCCGCCGAGCACGACTTCGCGCTGCACGACCTGGATCGGCAGGGTGCGGCGATACGCGAATACGGGATGCGGCTACAGGGCTTGGCGGGCGTGCTGGAGCTGCTGGCCGCACAGTTGACGACCCTGGATGAGGCGACCCGGCGCTGCACCGAACAGGAGGCGAGCTGGCAAGCTGCGGTCGCGGAGGCGGCCGGACTGACCGAGCAGCATCGACAATCGCGGGTGCGGCTGGCCACCGCCGAGGACGCACTCGACGTCGAGCACGCTGAGCAGCTGCGTCGCAAGGACGCCCTCGACACCGAGATCACCGAGTTGCGCACCCGGATCGGCCAGCTCAACGAGCAGCTGACCGACGCCAAGGTCGCCGAAGGAACCGCCACGACCACACTGGAAACCCACGAGAGCCAACGCGCAACCGCCGAGCAGCACCGCGATGTGGCGATGACCGCGCTGTGGGCCGCGGTCGATCACGGCCTCGCCGAGCCGCTGGGTCTGACAGCGCCCGAACGACGAGCCGTCCAGGCGGCCCGGGAATTCGCAAGCGGCTTACGCAAAGACATCACGCTGCGGGAGCAGGCCGCCGACGTGGAGCGGGCGTGGCGGCGGTGCTACGACCAGTTCGGGCAGCTTCGCCAGCGGTTGCTGCCGGACCGGGATGCCCGGGTCAACGACGAGGTTGGCGATGACTTGCCGCAGGTTGTCGTGCTCGTCGACCCTGACCGGGGCTGGCTGGCGCCGCCCGCCGCGGCCGACGCCCTGACCGAACGCGTCAGGGAGCAACAGGAGCGGTTTGACGCCGAGCAGCAGCGCGTGCTGACCACCCTGCTGGGATCGGCGTTCATCGAGCACCTCAAGGACCGTCTGGACTACACCGCGCATACGTTGCAGCGGATCAACGACAAGCTCGCCGCACACTCCACCCGCCACGGCCACGTGGTGCGCGTGCAGTGGGAGGCCGACCCCAAGGATCCCGATGCCAGCGCTGTGGTCAACGCGCTGCGGCAGGGATACCAACAGCTCACCCAGGAGCGGCAGGACATGGTGCGGGACTTCCTGCGGCGGCAGATCGAGGCGGCGCGTGACGACGCGAATGCTGAAGGTACTGCGGACTGGAAGGACCAGTTGGCGCTGGCCCTGGACTACCGCCGCTGGCTGCGGCTGACCCTGCAGTACCGGCAGGGGGCGGGCGGGACGTGGGCGTTGTTCGACGCCGCTAAGCACGCCGCAAAGTCCGGCGGGGAGAAGGTGGTGCTGTTGGCTCAGCCGCTGTTTGCGGCGGCAGTGGTCGCCTATGACGCCGCCGGTAGTCACGCGCCGCGCTGTGTGTGGCTGGACGAGGCGATGACTGGTGTCGACGCGACTGTCAAGGCGTCGTTCATGGGACTCACCGTCGACTTCGAACTCGACGTGATGTTGACTGCGCACGACGAATGGTGCACCTACCCGACGGTGCCGGCGGTGGCGATCTATGACCTGGCCCGGCAGCCAGGCATCGCCGGTGTGGACAGCCAACCGTATCTGTGGTGCGGCTGTGAGCTCCAGCAGCTCGCGGTTGACCGACTCGGTGTGGGGCAACACCCGGTAACCGTCATAGCTCAAGGTTTGTTCGCCGAGGAATCCGGTGACTGAGATCCCCGCCGGGCTGGTGGCTTGGGTGCGGCTGCCGGGCCCGGCGCTGGTGTTGTGGCACATCCGCGACCGTGCGGCCAAGGGATCCGAGATCGAGCGAGGCACTTTGCGCGTCGCGCTGACCCGCGAACAGCGCCGCGAGGTGGCGCTGTTGTTGGGGACGCCGTGGGAATTGACCGATCGGGCGGTGCGCCTGCAGGATCTGGCCGCCGCGCTGGCCGAACACGGTCTCACCGTTCGCGGCCTTGTCGAAGGCATCGACGATCGACCGCTGGTCAATCTCCGTCAGTTGCGTGCCGATGAACGAGCATCCGCGAAGACCGCATCTGAGCAGGAGCGGGCGACGGTGGTCGACCTGCTCGAAGCCGCAGGAGTCCGAGTTTCAGCCGTACAGATTTGGCTCGACGACCCGGGGTTGCCAAAGGCCGGTTCTGGTGAACTCTTGGCCGTCGCCGAGCAGGCCGTGGTGGTGTGGCGCCAGCTGCCGGGCCTGGGCCGCTCCGTATCGCTGGCGCAACTTGCGGCAAGCATCGGCGACTATGACGCGCATGCTCTTGACTACGACCGGCTACTTGGCCGGGCGGTAGCCCGGTTGGTTGCGGCAGAGTACGGCATGCCGCGACCGCATCGCGCGGGCCGCGACTGGCGACTTGTCTGGGCGCGTGTGGGTGTGAAGTGCGACGGTGTGTCGTCGCGAGTGCTTGTGCTGAACCTTCCGCTGGAAGGTGAGGTGCCCGCCGTGCGGTGGTGTGCAGCCAGCCCCGGTGAACCGGTTTGGCTTACCCTACGGTCGATCACCGGTTCATGGACAGCGCCTCCGGAGGCCACAATCTTCGTGTGCGAAAACGTCACGGTGCTGGAGGCGGCGGCCGACCGATTGGGTGCGGACTGTCCGCCGATGGTCTGCACCGACGGCAACCCCACCAACGTGGCACTGGATCTGATCGCGGGCCTGGCCGATGCTGGATGCGGGATCAAGGTACGAGCTGACTTCGATGCTGTCGGGTTAAACATAGCCGACCTGATGCGGTCCGCGGCACCGGCGGCGACCGGCTGGCGCTACGACACTGCGACCTATGCCATGCATTTGGGCCTCGACTTCGCTTCCGAGGCTTCCAGCGGAAATGAGCTTGAGCACCTGCGCGCCTTGTTCGGCCAGCATGGCATTGCGATCCACGAGGAAGCGATCCTGGACCAGCTGATGGCCGATCTCGATCAGGCTCGCCTGTCGGTCAGCTGACTCCCTGCGCGGCGCAGCGTCTCTGCTCGGAACCCTCAGTTTCGGCCGCACTGCGTACCCGGCACGATGGTCGCGTGCACCCGCATCCGCGCACCGGAAAGCGGTTCGCCTCTCCGGTGCCGCCGGGCTCCGGCTGGCCGGGTGATCGGGCCACACCGCAAACCCCGGTGGCCGCCGACGCCGACGAGGTGGCGGAGTTGGCCGGCCAAGCGCGCGCCATCCGCGAACTGGACGCGATGATCAGCGTGTGCCGAGCCTGCCCGCGGCTGGTCAGCTGGCGGGAAAAGGTTGCGGTGACTAAACGGAAAGCGTTCGCCGACGAGCCGTACTGGGGGCGGCCGGTGACGGGTTTCGGCGCGGAACGCCCACGGCTGACGGTCGTTGCGCTGGCGCCGGCAGCACACGGCGGTAACCGCACGGGCCGCGCCTTCACCGGTGACCGTTCGGGTGACGAGCTGTTTGCGGCGCTGCACCGGGCCGGGCTGGCCAGCGCACCGACCAGCGTGGACGCCGGCGACGGGCTGAAGCTGACGGGCACCCGGGTGATCGCGCCCGTGCGCTGTGCGCCGCCGGACAACGTGCCGACGACCGTCGAGCGGCACACCTGCGCACCATGGCTGACCACCGAGTGGCGGCTGACCGGCCGTCACGTGCGGGTCATCCTGGCGCTGGGGGGTTTCGCCTGGCAGTCCGCGCTGAACATGGTGCGATCTGCCGGCGGCGACGTTGGGCGGCCGATACCGAAGTTCGGCCATGCCGCGGAGGCGACCCTGCACGCCGGGCGGCGCAAGGTGGTGCTGCTGGGCTGCTATCACCCGAGTCAGCACAACACCTTCACCGGAAGGTTGACCAGGCCCATGCTGGACGACGTGTTTCACCGGGCGGCTGTCCTGGCCGGACTAACCCGTTAACCGTCGGCATTGACGCGATGCTTGATCTCGACGGGTAGTCGGTATCGTCGGGTTGTGCCGATAACAGCGTGGGCCCGGCGCGGGGAAAGACACCCGACTGGGTTCACAGCCTGGCTTGCCACGGCGCCGTAGGCTTACAGCGTGGCCGGGATCGTTGCGTGGAAGCTGAGGCTTGCTCTCGACATGTATGAGGTCGGCGAGCAGATGGAGCGCATGCGACTCCGGCGTGAACGCCCCGATGCAGATGTTGCCGAGATTGAAGCGGCTGTCGAGACGTGGCGGACGACACGTCCGGGTGCGGAGGCGGGCGACAGCGCCGGCCGGATGTCTACCCGGTTCACGTGAATGCTGTCGAAGCGGCACTGCGCAAAGCGGCCAAGGACCTGACCGGGCTGGGGCAACGGTGGGCGATTGTCGGTGGTTTCGCGGTTTCGGCGCGAGTGGAACCACGCTTCACCCGTGATGTCGACATCGCTGTCGCGGTGGTGGACGACCATGCCGCGGAGTCATTGGTCCGTCGGCTGCTTACCCAGCAGTACAGGCTGCTGGCCTCGGTAGAGCAGGACGAGGTCGGGCGGTTAGCGACGGTCCGTCTCGGAGCAGCCACGGATACCGCCGCGAACGTCGTGGTGGACCTGCTTTTTGCCAGCTGCGGCATCGAGCCGGAAATCGCCGAGGCTGCCGAGGAGATCGAAATCCTGCCCGGGCTCGTCGCACCAGTCGCCAAGACTGCGCATCTGATTGCGATGAAACTCCTTGCCAGAGACGACGACCGCCGGCCCCAGGACCGTAGTGACCTTCGCGTGCTCATTGAAGCCGCATCTGATGAAGACATCGAAGATGCCCGCACGGCGATCGAGCTGATCAGCGCGCGCGGCTTCCACCGAGGCCGTGACCTGGCGGCGGAATTGACACGCCTCGCCGGTAAATGCTGACGGCGGCCGCATCCACCGGCCAACTGCTCAGACCCCCGGACGGACTCGTCGATGCCGGTGCGAAAACGGCTGCTATGCGGTGGCCTTGCACGCCGCCGTCGCGGCCCCGGTCGCCAACAGCTTCACGCTGGGCGCGCAGGCGTGAGCACGATGACCGGGATCGGCCGTGAGGTCTTGCGCTGGTACGCCTTGTAACGGTTGCCGTTGTTGTCGTTGACGATCTTCCACAGCCGGTCATAGCCGGGATCCCCGGGCAGCAGCGGCTTAGCGGTGACTCCGAATCGCTTTGGCCCGACATTGATTTCGACGTCAGGATGCGCTTTGAGGTTATGATACCAGCCGGGGGCCCGGGGGTCGCCGCCTTTGGACGCGACGATCAGATACGAGTCCCCGTCGCGTGCGTAGGTCAGCGACGTGGTTCTGGCCCTGCCCGTCTTGGCGCCGACGGTGTGCAGCAGCAGACTGGGAACCCACAGCACCCGATGCCCGATCCAGCCGTGGGACGTTTGATAAACGGCGTTGTGTACGCGTATTGCGGGAGGCAGCAGACGCTGTTCAAGCCAGGATGCAAAAGACATTCGCCCAGTATTACCGCGCCGCGTCGATCCGCGCCAGCGCGTCGCGCAGGATTCGTCCGGTCGCCTGTCTATCCGGGTCGCGGCGCAACAGGATCCCCTTGGCGAGGGACAGCTTGTCGCCGTTGCGCCGGGGCAGCACGTGCAGGTGAATGTGGAACACCGACTGGAAGGCGGCGCGGCCGTCGTTGATCGCGAGGTTGGTTGCGTCGGCCAGTGCCGTGGCGCGCGCCGCCTGCGCGATCCGCTGGCCGATCGCCGTCATACCGGCCAATGTCCTGGTGGGCGTGTCGGTCAGGTCGACGGTGTGCTGCTTCGGCAGCACGAGCGTGTGCCCGCGGGTGAATGGCCGGATGTCGAGTATGGCCAGGTAGTCGTCGTCTTCGTGGACACGCACCGCCGGCGCCCTGCCCGCGACGATCGCACAGAACACGCAGGGCATACCGTCACGGTACCGCCGGCAGGGCGGCAGCGATCGCCTTGATCGCGCGATCCAGGATTGTCCGAGACGTGGCAAAGTTCAGCCGCACGAAACCCGAGCCCACCGTGGCACCGAACGGGATCCCCGGGTTGACCGCCACCTTGGCGTTGGCCAGCAGGTAGCCGGCCGGCTCGGCGGGCAGGTGCAATGCGCGGAAATCGATCCACGACATATAGGTGGCCTCCGGGGAATTGACCCGCACCCCCGGCGCCAGCTCGGGCAGGCTCCGTGCCAGGTGGTCGCGATTGGTTTGCAGATACACCAGCGTCTCGTCCAGCCAGCTGCCGCCGTGGGTGTAGGCGGCGATATTGGCGCGGATCCCGATTGTGGACGCACCCATCTTGTGCAGCATGTTGATCTTGTCCCACTCGTCGGCGTCACGACGGTTGGACAAGATCACCTGGGCGCACATCAGGCCCGGCAGGTTCCACCCCTTGGAAGCCGACACCAGGGTGATCACCGTGTCGGCGGCCGCATCCGACACCGAAGCGGCAGCGACGTGCGGCCTTTCATAGACCAGCGGTGCGTGGATCTCGTCGGCGATGACTCGCGCGCCGTAGCCGGCCGCGATGTCCACGATGGCGCGCAGCTCGTCGGCGGCGAACGCGGTGCCCAGTGGATTGTTCGGATTGCACAAAATCAGCGATCCGGCCCCGCTGGCGAACGCGGCGTCGAGCGCGTCCAGATCCATCACGTAGCGGCCCGAATCTTGCTGGGGCATGGGAATTTCCACTCGCCGGCGGCCGGTGACCTGCAGCAGGTCGAAGAACGGCATGTACGCCGGGACCGGCAGCACCACCGGGCTCTCGGGGCGAGTGAGGAAGTTGACGACGACTTCCATCCCCTTGAGCACGTCCGGCACCACGCGCACCCGGTCGGGCTGCACAGCCCAGCCGTAGCGACGCCGGCACCACTGGGCGGTCGCTGTCGGCAGCACCTCCTCGCGCAGCGACGGGTAGCCGAACTCCTCGTTGGTGATGCAGGCCTGCACCGCGTCCAGCACCGGCGGCGCGGTGGGGAAGTCCATCTCGGCGATCCACAGCGGCAATACGTCGGGGTCGAAGAAGTTCCATTTGATGGTCTTGCGCCGGCGCAGCTGTTCCTCGGCCAGCGAGTCGAACGCTTCATCCATGGCACCGCTCCTCCTCGTCGCTGGTTCCCCCGCAAGCGGGTGATACCCCCACTGCATCGTCGCCGGTGCGGCTCATATCAGTAGTCTGCCTGCATCCGGCGATAGGCTGTGCCGGTGGAGTCCACCGATCCGCGCGAACTGGCTTTCGCCGGTGCGGCCGAGCAGGCGCGAATGCTGGCCGCGGGCACGATCACCGCGTCGGCGCTGCTGGCGGTCTACCTGGAGCGCATCGCACGGCTGGACCCGCAGCTGCGCTCCTATCGGGTGGTGCTGGCCGACACCGCGCGTGCGGAGGCCGCCGCCGCCCAGCAACGCCTTGACGCAGGCGAACGGCTGCCGCTGCTCGGGGTACCGGTCGCGATCAAGGACAGCGTCGACGTCGCCGGCCAGGTGACGACATACGGCACCAGCGCGCATGGGCCGGCGGCAACGCAGGACGCCGAGGTTGTCCGGCGGCTGCGCAAAGCCGGCGCGGTCATCATCGGCAAAACCGCGGTACCCGAGGCGACGATGTTCCCCTACACCGAGTCGCTGACGTTCGGAGCGACCGCCAACCCCTGGGACACCACCCGAACACCGGGCGGCAGCAGCGGCGGAAGCGCCGCGGCGGTCGCGGCCGGTTTGGCGCCCCTGGCACTGGGTTCCGATGGCGGCGGCTCCATCCGCATCCCGTCCAGTTGGTGCGGCGTGTTCGGCCTCAAGCCGAACCGCGGCCGAGTCCCGCTGGCGCCGCACGACGACGCGTGGCAGGGGCTGAGCGTCAACGGGCCGATCACCCGCTCGGTGACTGACGCGGCGCTGTTTCTGGACATCACGACGACTGAATCAGACCAGCCGGAGCCGCAGGGCGGCTTCGCCGCGGCGGCCGCACGCGACCCGGGCAGACTGCGAATCGCGTTGAGCACCAAGATGCCACCGCCCCCGCTCGCCCGGCTCGGCAGTGCACAGCGCCGCGCGGTCGACGAGGCCGGTGTGCTGCTTCGCGATCTGGGCCATCACGTCGTCAACCGCGACCCCGACTATCCACCGGCGGTGATCCACCGGTACTATCTGCCGCGCTACTTCCGCGGCATCCACGACGACGTGCGCTCGCTGCCGTACCCCGAGCGGCTGGAGACGCGGACCCGCGCGATGTCGCGTATCGGTGCGCTGTTCTCCGACCGGCGGATCGCGGCGGTACGTGCGAAGGAGGCGGCGGTGGCCGCGCGTGTCCAGTCGATCTTCGCCGACGTGGACGTGCTCGTCACGCCCGCCAACGCCATCGGGCCATCGCGCATCGGCGCCTACCAGCGCTGCGGCCCGGTGACAACCCTGCTGTTGGTCGCCGCACGCGTTCCGCATCAGCAGATCTGGAATCTGACCGGCCAGCCCGCCACGGTGCTGCCGTGGGGTTTCGACGGCGACGGTCTGCCGGTCGCGATCCAGCTCGTCGGCAGGCCTCGCGACGAGGCGACGCTGCTGTCCCTGGCCGCGCAGATAGAAAAGGCGAGACCGTGGGCGCAGCAGCGCCCTGCGGTGTCATGACCGCCACTTTGCTGGTCCGGGTGGTTGCGGCCGCTGCCGTGCTCATCATGGCGCCTCTGGCCGCTTGCGACCACCGTGGGGGTCCGGCCGCGCCGTCCGGTGCAGCGAACCAGGCGCTGCTCGATGCCGGTGAAACGGCGCAGGCCGCGGTTGCCGGCAGTACGGTCATCTCCATCCAAACCCAGCGCGACAACACCGGGTGGGACGTCCAGGTCGTCACCGCTGACGGCACCGACCATCAGGTCGGGGTGTCCGCCGACGGCACCAGAGTCGACAGTGGTCCCAGCGTCAAGTCCGAGACCGCCCAGGACAAGGCGAAGCACCGCAGCCGGGTGCGGGCGGCCAAGCTCGACTACCGCCAAGCCGTCTCGGCGGTTACCGTGGCAGTGCCCGGGCGGGTTACCGAGCTGAACCTGGACAGCCACATCGGAATCACGGTCTGGAAGGCCGACGTCACGGACTCGGACGACGCCGAACACCAGGTGCGCATCGATGCCGCCTCCGGCGGCATTGTGACCAAGAATTGACCGACGCCGGCGACATGGCGGATCCCGAGATCGAAGCCCTGCTCGACGGATTGAACGGTGCCGCTCGCACCCAGCGCGCCGCGTTGATCGCCTGGCTGCGGGAGCTGGGCTTCACTGTCGAACAGATCCGCGCCGCGCCCGCGCCCGCGTTGCTGCCCGCGGGTCGGGTGGTCGGCCAGGGCGACGACCACGTGTCGGCGCGGGAGATCGCCGACACCCACGATATCGACGTCGAGTTGCTGCAGCGCGTGCTACGCGCGATCGGCCTGGCCCGCGTGGATGATCCCGATGCCGCGGTGTACCTGCGCGCCGATGGCGAAGCTGCCGCGCACATGCAGCGGTTCCTCGACGCCGGCTTGGATCCCGACGACATCGTGCAGGTCGCTCGGGTGCTGGCCGACGGGCTTTCGCGTGCCGCGGAGGTGATGCGCTATGCCTCGCTGGCGGCCGTACTGGAACCCGGCGGCACCGAACTGGAGATCGCCAAGCGATCACAGGCACTGGTCAGCCGGCTGGCGCCGCTGCTGGGCCCGTGGATCACCGACATGTTGTTTATGCACCTGCGCCACCAGTTGGAGGCCGAGGCGGTCACCGCCAGCGAGCTTGCCGCGGGCAGCGCACTGCCGGGTGCCCGCCAAGTGACCGTCGCATTCGCCGATCTGGTCGGCTTCACCCGCGTGGGCGAAGCCGTGCCGCCGGCGGAGTTGGAGCAGCTGGCCAACCGGCTCGCTGAGCAGGCCCGTGACGTGGCCGTCTCGCCGGTACGGTTCGTCAAAACCATCGGTGACGCCGTGATGTTCGTCTGCACCGATGCTGCGGCGCTGTTGGATGCGGTGTTGAAGCTGGTTGAGGTCACCGACACCGATGGAGACTTCCCCCGGCTGCGCGCCGGCGTGGCATCCGGTGCGGCGGTGAGCCGGGCCGGCGACTGGTTCGGCAGCCCGGTGAACCTGGCCAGCCGGGTGACCGGGGTGGCTCGGCCGGGCGCTGTCCTGGTCACCGAGTCCGTGCGGGAAAACCTCGCCGAAACCGGTCGCTTCAGCTGGTCGTTCGCCGGTCCGCGGCACCTCAAGGGCATCAGGGGCGAGGTGAATCTGTTCCGGGTTCGGCGCCGCCAAGACAGCTGACCCCGGTTGAGACCGGTTCGGCGGATCTGCACATAAAGGCAGGCCCGGTGGACACTGGGGGGCGTCTCACACATCCTGCGCGGCCGGTTTTCATCCCCGTCAACCGGCTCTTCGGATCCGTCCTCTCCGGGCCTGCTTCGGCGTCGACGCTACGCCGCCGGCCCCCCGCTATCAATGGTTTTCACCCGGCCGATTGGCCGTCGCGTGAAGCGGAGGCGGTGACGATAATTCGCTCCCGGCGAAAATCGCTGACGACAATAGCGCAACGGTGTAATCATGTAATCATGAACGTTCATCATATGCACGGCAACCGCTACGGCCGCCCCGGTGGCTGGCAACAAGCGCACCAACCCGATGCCGGCGACGCCGCGGATTGGTTCGCCGGACGCATCCCGGAAGGGTGGTTCGACGGGGACCCGACCGTCGTCGTCGACCGCGAGGAGATCACCGTCATCGGCCGGCTGGCACAATCGCAAGGCTCCGGTGAGTCCGGGCCGGAGAGCCCAGCCCACGCGTCCGGGCGCGCCTCGCGGTTCCGCGAGGACACCCGAGCGGAGCGGATGGCAATCGCCGACGAAGCGCAGGACCGCTACGGTCGCAAGGTGTCCTGGGGTGTCGAGGTTGCCGGCCGCCGAATTCTGTTCACCCACATCGCGGTGCCGGTCATGACGCGGTTGAAACAACCCGAGCGCCGGGTGCTCGACACCCTGGTCGACGCGGGTGTGGCCCGGTCGCGCTCCGACGCGCTGGCCTGGTCGGTGCAGCTGGTCGGTGAGCACGCCGAGGATTGGCTGACCAAGCTGCGCGAAGCGATGTCGGAGGTCGACGAGTTGCGGACGCAGGGGCCGGATCCGTAGGGTCCCAGCCCAGCTGGCACCAGCCCGCGCTACCCGCGCGCCATCGCCCAATAGGCGCCGCGCCGGGCCAGAAGCTCTAAGTGGCTGCCCTGCTCGACGATCCGGCCGGCCTGCATCACCACAATTCGATCGGCGTCTCGGATCGTCGAGAGCCGGTGCGCGACAACGAAGCTCGTCCGACCCCGCCGCAGGTCACGCATCGCCTGCTGGATCAGCAGCTCGGTGCGGGTGTCCACCGAGCTGGTCGCCTCGTCGAGCACGAGCAGCTGCGGGCGGGCCAGAAACGCCCGCGCGATGGTGATCAGCTGGCATTCTCCGGCGCTGATCCCGGCCCCGTCGTCGCCGACCTGGGTCTGGTAGCTATCAGGCAGGGTCGCCACGAACCGGTCGACGTAGGCTGCGCGGGCGGCCTGGACGATCTCGTCCTCGCTTGCTTCGGGCCGTCCGTAGCCGATGTTCTCCGCTATGGTTCCGGCGAACAGCCAGGTGTCCTGCAACACCATCCCGATCGGCGAGCGCAGCGAGCGCCTGCTCACCGATGCGATGTCGACTCCGTCGAGCAGAATCTGTCCGGAGTCCACGTCGTAGAACCGCATCAACAGGTTGACCAGCGTGGTCTTGCCGGCACCGGTCGGCCCGACGATCGCCACCGTGCTGCCCGGTTCCACGGTCAGCGACAGATCCTCGATCACCGGAACTCCGGGCCGGTAGCCGAAGTTCACCCGGCGGAACTCCACCAGCCCACGCGGTCCGGAACCATTGGGCGACAACGTCACCACGCTGTCGGCGGGCTCCTCGGGCTCGTCCAGAAACTGGAATATCCGTTCGGCGCTGGCCGCCCCGGACTGCAGCGTGTTGTACATCGACGCCAGTTGGGTCAGCGGCTGGTTGAACTGACGCACATAGGCGATGAAAGCCTGCATGCCGCCCAGGGTGAGCTGCCCGGTCGCCACCTGCAGGCCGCCGATCACCGCCACCGCGACGTAGCTGAGGTTGCCGATGAATCCCGCCGCCGGCGACAACAGGCCGGAGACGAACTGAGCACCGAAACCGGCCCGGTACAGCTCGTCGTTGCACTCTTGGAACCGTCGTCGCGCCCACTCCCGGTGACCGAACGCCGTGACCAGCGTGAATCCGCTGTAGGTCTCCTCGATGTGGGCGTTGAGCCGTCCGGTGGCGGCCCACTGGACGGCGAACAGCCGTTGCGAGCGGCGGGTGATCACCCGCACCGCCAACAAAGACAGCGGCACCGCCAGCACGGTGATCGCGGCCAGCAACGGCGAGATGGACACCATCATCGCCAGCACCGTCACCACGGTCAGCAGCGAGCTGAGCAGCTGGCTGATCGTCATCGACAGCGACGTCTGGGTGTTGTCGACATCGTTGGTGACCCGGCTCAACAGCTCCCCGCGCTGTCGGTGGTCGAAGTAGCTCAGCGGCAGCCGGTGCACCTTCTCCTCGACGTCGCGGCGCAACGCCATCGTGGTCCGCTGCACGATGACGTTCAACAGCCTGGCGTGCAGCCAGACCAACAGTGCGCCCAGCAGATACAGACCCAGTGCCAGCGCCAGGGTGCGGCCCACCGCACCGAAGTCCACCCCCTTGCCCGGCACCACGTCCATCCCGGACAGCAGGTCGGCGAACGTTCCCTCGCCGCGGGCTCGTGCTGCCGCCACCGCCTGCTGCTTGGTCAGCCCGGCCGGCAGCTCCCGGCCGATCACTCCGTTGAACAGCAGGTCGGTCGCGTGTCCCAGGATCCGTGGTCCAGCCACCCCGATTGCGATGCCGGCCAGCGACAGCGTGACCACCGTGGCGGCCGGCCCGCGTTGCGGGCTAAGGCGTTTCACCAGCCGAACCGCGGTAGGCAGAATGTCGTGGGACCGCGCCGCCGGTTCCTGCATGCGCGGCGGGGCGGTCACCGCGGCCCGCTCACGCGAGAGGCCACCGACTGGGACTCGGCGAACGCGGCGTATGTGGGGCATCCGGCCAGCAGCGTTCGGTGGCTGCCGGCACCGACCACTCGCCCGTCGTCGATGACGATCACCTGGTCGGCCTGGATGGCGGTCGAGATCCGTTGCGCCACAATGATCACCGTCGCGGCGGCTGCGACGTCGAGCAGCGCTGTGCGCACCCGCGCCTCGGTGTGCACGTCCAGCGCGGAGAACGAGTCGTCGAACAGGTAGATCGCCGGCCGGCGGATGGCCGCGCGGGCGATCGCCAGTCGTTGCCGCTGCCCGCCGGAGAAGTTGGCGCCGCCCTGGGCCACCGGTGCTGCCAGCCCGTCGTCGTGGGCCGCCACGAACCCGTCGGCGGCGGCCACCCGCAACGCTTGCCACATCTGGTCGTCGGTGACGACTTCTCCGGGGGGTGCGCCGTAGCGCAGGTTGTCGGCGACGGTGCCGGAGAACAGGTAGCCGCGCTGCGGCACCAGCCCGATGCTCGCCGACAGCCGCTCGGGGTCGTAGTCGCGCACGTCAACCCCGTCGATGAGCACCGCGCCGCCGGTCACGTCACGCAACCGGCAGATCAGGGAGATCAACGTCGACTTGCCCGACCCGGTGCCGCCGACCACCGCGGTGGTGGTGCCGGGACGCGCCTCCAGTGAGACGTCGCGCAGCACCGCCAGGTCGGCGCCCGGGTAGCGGAAGCTGACACCGGCCAGCCGCACCACCCCGATGACGCCGCGCCGCGGCGAGACCGGGTGCGCCGGGGCGCTGATTGCCGGGCGGGTGGACAGCACCTCGGTGATCCGCTCGGCGCACACCGAGGCCCGCGGCAGGATCGCCAGCATCGTCGTCGCCATCATCACGGCCGTCAGGATCTGCAGGAAGTAGGACAAGAACGCGACCAGCGAGCCGATCTGCATCTGGCCGGCGTCGATGCGCAGCCCACCGAACCAGATCAGCGCCACGCTGGAGCCGTTGATGATGAGCATGGTGGCCGGCAGCATCATCGCCTGCAGATTGCCGGCTTTCAGCGCGGTCTTTGACAGCGTGCGGTTGGCGTCGGCGAAGCGGTCCCGTTCGGTGGGCTCGGAGACGAACGCGCGGATGACCCGGATCCCGGCGAGCTGGTCGCGCAGCACCCGGTTGATGTTGTCGATCAGGGCTTGCAGGCGGCGAACGACCGGCACCATCCGCGCGACGATCGCGTAGTTGGCCACCGCCAGCAGCGGCACGCTGACTCCCAGCAGCCAGGACAGCCCGACGTCTTGGTGCACGGCCATCAGCACCCCGCCGATGCCCGTGATCGGCGCGGCCACTCCCACGGTGGCACTCAACTGCACCACGATCTGGATCTGGCGGACGTCGTTGGTGGTGCGGGTCAGCAGCGACGGCGCCCCGAACCGGGTTGTTTCACCCTCCGACAAGCCGGTGATGTGGGAAAACATCGCCCAGCGCAGGTCGCGGCCGAAACCGGTCCCGGTGCGCGCGGCGCAGTACATCGCCGCGACGCTGCAAGCCACCTGCAGCCCGGTCACCCCCAGTAGCACCGCACCGAGCCGCACGATGACGACGGTGTCGCCGCGGGCTATGCCGTCGTCGATGATCGTGGCGTTGACGGTCGGCAGGTAGAGCGATGCCAGCGTGCCGATCAGCTGCAGCGCCATTACCGCCGCGACCAGCCAGCGGTACGGCCCGATGTGGCAGCGCAGCAGCGCCGAGAGCATTTGGTAACTGTCGCACACCGCGCCACCGGCCGCTGGCCGGTCGCGGGCCGGCCCCTGACACGAACCGACTGCTCACCCGGTGTGTCATGGTTGACCGGCAACCGTCAAGCTACAGTGCATCGTGTGACCAGCAGAAGGTGCCGGTAGCGTGCGGCCCACCATGACGACACGGGCGGCGTTGGCTGCCGCGGCCGCGACCGTGATCGCGTTGGCGGCCGGATGCTCCGATTCCGGCTCGACCGGCTCTCAGTCCACCGGCTCACCGGGATCGGGATCGGGGTCGGCGGACGGCCAGCACGGGCCGATGTTCCCACAGTGCGGAGGCATCAGCGACCAGACCGTCACCGAGCTGACCAGGGTGACCGGGTTGGTCAACACCGCGCAGAACTCGGTGGGCTGCCAGTGGTTGGCCGGCGGCGGTATCTCCGGCCCGCACTTCTCCTTCTCCTGGTATCGAGGCAGTCCGATCGGGCGGGAGCGCAAGACCGAGGAGCTGTCGCGTACCAGCGTCGAGGACATCAACATCGACGGCCACAGCGGATTCATCGCGATCGGCAACACCGCGCCGGCACTGGGTGACAGCCTGTGCGAAGTGGCGATCCAGTTCTCCGACGACTTCATCGAATGGTCGGTGAGCTTCGCCCAGAAACCCTTCCCGGATCCGTGCGACGTCGCTAAAGAACTCACCAGCCAGTCGATGGCGAACGCGAAATGAGGCGCCCGGTGCGGGTCCGGGCGCTGGCCGCCGCGGCGTCGGCGGTGGCGCTGGCCGTGCTGATGACGCTGACCGGCTGCTCAAGGGAGGTGGGGGGCAACGCCGTCAAGGCGGGCGTCGGCGATGCGCCCCGCAACGACAACTCCGAGCGGCAGTACCCGAACCTGCTCAAGGAGTGCGAGGTGTTGACCACCGACATCCTCGCCAAGACCGTGGGCGCCGACCCGTTGGACATCCAGAGCACGTTTGTCGGCG
>NZ_JBYCKY010000415.1:0-1158 GCF_057473605.1 Mycobacterium sp. TH-M82
TAGCCGACCACCAACTCACCACCACAGCGTTACGGCGGGAATCCACTGCGATTCCCGCCGTAACGTGGCGTCTTCGGTCGGCTATCGGGCTGCCTACCCGACCCTGGACGACGCCGCACACGCGCCCAGCACCGTGGTGGAGGCGTAGCTGGCGGTGTTCGCCAGGTAGTTGTCGGCCGGGCTGTAGGTGGGCAGCGCCAACACGAACGCCCTCCGGTACTGCGAGGACAGGTCGGCGAAGTCTTGCAGGGTGGGGTTGTCGCTGCGCCGCCCCAGCTGCTGCAGCTTGTTGGCGTAGGCGATCATCACCTGCGCGACGGACAGGTTGACCTGCTTCTGCTGCGGGTTCCAGTAGGTCGCCGGGATGTTCGGGTCGAGGTTCTGCCAGTCGACGGTGTCGGCGCCGAACTTGTCCAATGCCGCCTTCCAGTCGCGGCACACCGGATTGGGCTCGGTCAGATAACGCTGCGGGTTGGTGGGGTTCCCCGGCGGCGCGACCCGCATCGGCGGCGGGGGCGACTCCAGCAGCGGCCCGCGGGCCGCTGCCGCGCCGTTGGCGGCGGAGGCACAGATCGCCGCCAGGGCGGACGCCGCGCTGTGCGCGGTGCCCGCCAGGCTCGCGTCCGGTTCGGTGTAGTTCGGGATGCGCTCGATGAAGGCCCGCGAATAGGCAATGAACTGCTCGTAGAGCTCGCGCATCACCCGATGCGGGGTCAGCTTGGCCAGCCCGACGGTTTGCGCGGCGGCGCCGCGCAGTACCTGCCCGGCTGCCAGGTACTGCTTTTTTTGTTCGTCGTTCCACGCCGACGCCGGAATGGACTGGTCGCGCTCGACCCAGCCGCCCTGCCCCAGCAGCGACAGAGTGCTGGACAGGTTGGTGCTGATCGCGGTCCACGCGGCACAGCTGGGATCCTCGGTGATGACGGTGACCGGCCCGGTGTCGTTGGCGCTGGCGATCCCGGAGGCGGCGGCATTACTGGACGTCGGCGCCCCGCCCGTCGACGTGCCAGTGCCCGGGGCACCGCCCAGCAGCACCACCGCGACCAGCGCGATGGCCACGACGGCCAGCACGGACACCGCAACCAGGCCCCACTTGAGGCTATTGGGGTGCTTCGGTGCCGCGACCGCGCTGTCTTCGGCTTCTTCGGCTTCTTCTTC
>NZ_JBYCKY010000416.1:0-2543 GCF_057473605.1 Mycobacterium sp. TH-M82
TCGCTGTAGCCGAACAGCTTCTGAAAGACGTAGGTCACGTAGGTCATCAGGTTGATGGGGTCATCCCAGACGATGGTGATCCACGGGCGATCGGTGACGTCGAGGGGCTCGTCACGCCGTTGGCCGGTGGTGCTCGGCTTCACCGGTGCGGAGGGCGGTGCTGACGCGGCCATACCCGTCAGGATACCGAGACGTCTTCGTGGATGCGGGGCCGCTGACACGGTGACGGTTTCCAGCGTCGGGTTTCGGGGTGATCAGGCGTGGGCTGATAGCCAGTCACCGCTTTTGGCGCCCGCAGGTCATGAAAGGCCGGCACGGCGGTGGTGGCGTTTCTGCCATTCGGTATGACAATGGATCTCACCGTGACCGAATTCCAGGGATTCGGCCCGGCTGCCCCGATTGCCGCCGTGCGCCCCAGACCCTGGACAGACCGGAGGGTCGACCCTGTGAAGTGTGTGGATGTCGTTGTGGTCGGCGCAGGCCTGAGCGGCCTGATCGCCGCTCGCTCGCTACAGCACGCGGGCCTCAAAGTGACGGTGCTGGAAGCAAGCGAGCGCATCGGCGGCAAGATGCTCACCACCACCGTCGACGGCGAGCAAGTCGACGTCGGCGCGCACTGGATCGGCCCGACCCAGCATCGCATCGCTCGTCTGGCCGCCGAGCTCAAGGTGCCAACACGCCCGCAGTGGTTGGCCGGACACGGTGTGCTCGACATCGATGGACACCGCTATCACCTCAACGGGCAGCGGCCGCAGCTTCCCGTCGATGTGTCCGCCGACATCGCGCTGGGAACCGCGCAGCTGTGGACACTGCGCCGTGGTGTCGCATTCGACGGGCCGGCGCACACCCGCCGTCGAACCCGGTTAGATCATCGAAACGGTCTGTGGCTGCGTGATCGCAGCTTCCGCACCCGGGCCGGCCAGCAGTTGTTCGAAATGACCGTGGGGCTCTTGCTCGGCGCCGCGACGTCCGAGGTGTCGGCCTTGTACCTGTTGGCTTTCCTGCGTTCCGGCCGCGGACTTCGTCGGCTGTCCAACTTCCGCGGCGGCGCGCAGCAGGACACGTTTGTCGGCGGGGTACACCAGATCTACGAGCGCCTCGCGAGCCAGCTCATCGACCCAGTGCAGTTGAACAAGCCGGTAACCGCGATAGAACAAACACCCGATCACGTGAAGGTTCACGCCGCCGGATCGGAGTTGCCGGCACGATGGGCCGTCGTCGCGATCGCCCCGCCGCTGGCCGCGCAGCTGACCTTCACACCCCCGCTGCCGGACGAACAGCTCACCACCATGGCAGCGTTGAGGCTAGGCGCATACACGAAATTCATCGCACAATACGATCGGCCCTGGTGGCGTGAACAGGGACTCAGCGGGCTGGCGCTGTGCACCGCCGGTCCGATCCAGATGGTCGTCGACGACACAGATGACCCCGCTGGACGCGGAACCCTCGCGGCGTTTGTCACCGGCCCCGCTGCACGTGATCTCGGCCGCATGACGGATGACGACCGGCAAACCGAACTCCTCAATAAGCTGGCAGAGCTACTGGGTGATCGGGCCACCGAACCCACCGCCGTTTTCGAACAAACATGGAGTCAGCAGCCATGGATCCACGGCGCCCCAGTAGCATTCGCCCCGCCCGCCGTATTGTCCGAATCAGCGGGCCTGCCCAGCCAACCGCACGGACGCATCCACTGGGCAGGCACCGACCTTGCCCGCGAGCACCACGGATACATGGATGGCGCAATAGAGTCCGGACAGCGTGCCGCCGCCGAGGTTGTCCGAAACACGGGCCGCACCAGGCAGAAGGCGTGACAGCAGCCGATACCGTAGGCCTGTGAGCGACTCGGCCTGCGCGGGACTTCTGACCGACAAGTACGAGTTGACCATGCTTGCCGCGGCGCTGCGTGACGGCACGGCGAACCGGGCGACCACCTTTCAGCTGTTCGCCCGCCGGCTGCCCGAGGGCCGCCGCTACGGTGTGGTCGCCGGCACCGACCGGCTTTTAGAAGCGTTGCCCCAGTTCGGTTTCGATGACGCCGCATTGGCGTCGCTGGCGGAGTTCCTGGATCCGGATACGTTGCGCTACCTACGCGACTACCGGTTCCGCGGCGACGTCGACGGCTACCCCGAGGGTGAGCTGTACTTCGCCGGCTCCCCGGTGCTGTCGGTGCGCGGTAGCTTCGCGGAATGCATCGTGCTGGAAACGCTGGTGCTGTCCATCTTCAACCACGACACCGCGGTCGCCTCGGCGGCCGCCCGCATGGTCAGCGCTGCGGCGGGCCGGCCGTTGATCGAAATGGGCTCGCGGCGCACCCACGAGCGGGCGGCGGTCGCCGCGGCGCGAGCGGCCTATCTCGCCGGTTTCGCCGGGTCGTCGAACCTGGAGGCGGGACGTCGCTACGGGGTGCCGGTGGTGGGTACCAGCGCGCATGCCTTCACCCTGTTGCACAGCGGTGTTGACGGACCGGACGAGCCCGCCGCGTTCCGCGCCCAGGTCGATGCGTTCGGTACCGGCACCACGCTGCTGGTGGACACCTACGACGT
>NZ_JBYCKY010000417.1:0-10517 GCF_057473605.1 Mycobacterium sp. TH-M82
GCATCTTCGTCAACTTCGCCAACGTGGTCACCACCGCGCGGCGCAAGCCGCCGTTCGGCATCGCGCAGACCGGCAAGAGCTTCCGCAACGAGATCACGCCCGGCAACTTCATCTTCCGAACCCGCGAGTTCGAGCAGATGGAGATGGAGTTCTTCGTCGAGCCGTCCACGGCGCGCGACTGGCACCAGTACTGGATCGACACCCGGCTGGCCTGGTACGTCGACCTGGGAATCGACGCCGAGAACCTGCGGCTGTTCGAGCACCCCAAGGACAAGCTGTCGCACTACAGCGAACGCACCGTCGACATCGAATACCGCTTCGGCTTCGCCAACAACCCGTGGGGCGAGCTGGAAGGTGTAGCCAACCGCACCGACTTCGACTTATCCACGCATACAAAGCATTCCGGTGCCGACCTGTCGTTCTACGATCAGGAGGCCGACACCCGCTACGTACCGTACGTCATCGAGCCCGCGGCGGGGCTGACCCGGTCGTTCATGGCTTTCCTCGTCGACGCCTACTGCGAGGACGAAGCGCCGAACGCCAAGGGCGGCATGGACAAGCGCACTGTGCTGCGGCTGGACCCGCGGCTGGCGCCGGTCAAGGCGGCGGTGCTGCCGCTGTCCCGGCACGCCGACTTGAGTCCCAAGTCCCGCGACCTGGCCACCGAGCTGCGGCGCTGCTGGAACGTCGAGTTCGACGACGCCGGCGCGATCGGGCGCCGCTACCGCCGCCAGGACGAGATCGGCACCCCGTTCTGTGTCACGGTCGACTTCGACACGCTTGATGACCATGCCGTCACCGTGCGCAAGCGCGACGCCATGACCCAGGACCGGATCGGCATCGACGCCGTCGCCGACTACCTCGCCCCCCGCCTCAAAGGCTGCTGACCTTCCCGCGAGCGTGCGTGTCTCCGGTCGACACGCCGGCTCAAATCCGTAGATTGCGCACGTTCGCCGGCCCGCCAAAAGATCCGCCGAGCGGGCGGTTGGCGGCGTTCGGCGGCTTCGGCCGCGTCGTGCGCTGCGCGATAAGGCGCCGCCAACTGCGGGTTTCGGCTGAAATTTTCCTCGCCGGACAGCTACCTTATTTGAAGCTGAGAAATGATGGGATAGGAGTTACACAGGTGAGCCGTCACCGGCCATTGGATCTGCGCGCCGCAGAGCCCGTCGCGATCTGCCTCGGAACCGCGGCTGCCGCTTACGGATTCGACGTCGAGAACAACGCCGAGCTGCATGTGCTGAGCCCAATTGCCCATCAGCTACGCAACTCGGACGGTCTGATTGTGCACCGCCGCGCAGGAGCTCCGCTAGGCATGGTCGATGGCCGCCCCGCCACGGAACCGGCCTGGACGGCCGTCGAGGTGGTTCGCAGTCTGTGTCGTCCCCGGGCACTGGCAACACTCGATTCCGCACGGCGCAGCCGAACGTGCGACCGACGCCAACTGCTCGCCACGGCCGCCCGTCAGGCCGGCCGGCGGGGAATCGCCAACGTCCGGGAGTTGATTCCGTTGGCCGCCGCCGAAGCGGAATCGCCGATGGAAAGCCAGGCACGGTTGGTGATGCTCGACGGCGGGCTGCCGCGACCGGTGCTGCAGTTTGAGATCGTCGACCGTAATTGGCGGACCTGGCGGGTCGACTTCGCTTGGCCGGAATGCCTGGTCGCAGTCGAGTACGACGGCTTCGACTATCACAGTAGCCCTGACGCGCTGCGGCAGGACCGGCAGAAGCGTGCTGCGCTGCAAGAGGTTGGCTGGACCGTGCTGTCGATCGTGGCCGACGACGTGCGGCGGCGGCCCTGGGATATGGTGCGCCGGATCGAAATGGAGTTGACCCGGTCGCGGGCAGCCTGTCGGCCTATCGTGCGGCGCGAACGTGCGCAATCCAGGAAACTAGCCCAGCGCGTCGACCGGGGACGCACGCTCGCGGCGAAGCGGCGAAGCGGCTAGAACCGGCCCCCGCCGCCGAAGAACCCGCCGCCCCCGCCGGACCCGCCGAACGACGTGGGGCTCCAACCCCCCGAGCTTGCGGAACCGCCCCCGAAGCCCCCGAAACCACCGCCTAGGACGTTGCCGATGATGATCCCGCCCAGCATCGCGCCGGTGTCGTCGCCGCCGTAGCGGCCGTAGTAGGACCGCTGGGCGGCCTGGACGTCGGCCTTGGCCGACGACTGCGCCGCAGCGGCCAGCGCTGCGGCGGCGTTGGCGTCGGCAATCGCCCTGGAGACATCGGTGGCCTGCTTGTCCTCCGCCGTGTCGAGCCGGCGACGGGCCTCGGCCAGCCGGGTGCGCGCCTCCGGACCGATGCTGCCGCGGCGGGTGTCGATGTAATCCGACACCGCCCGGATTCGCGATTGGGCGCTGAACAGCGCCTGCTCGAAGGCGCAGGCCAGTCGTTCGGCAGCGGCGCGCTCCTCGGCGACAGTCTCCAGCAGCCGGTGCAGATCCGCGTCAGCCCGAGTCAGACGGGTGAACGCACCCAACGGATCGGTGGAGTTGCGGGCGTCGGCGACGGCTCTGACCGCGGCGCTGCGGGCCTTGGCCAACTCACGGGTGTGCGAGCTGCCGGCCTGCTCCAGTTGCTCACCGGCCTGCGCGATGCTTGCCTCGGTGTCGGTGATGGCAGACGGCAGCGTCGCCACCGCGTGGCGGATGTCGCCGGCGGCGCTGTCCACCGCGTCGAGCAGCGTGCGGCTCTGTCCCACCGCCGATTCGACCGCCCGCACCGCGTCGACCAGTTCACTCTGCCCGCCGGTGACCGGGTGGGCGGCCAGCTCCCGCGCGCGGGTGATGTTGCGGTCGGCGAAGGCCGTCCGGTCCCGGGCGGTCTTGACGTTTCCGGACACCGAAGTCAGTGCCGCGGAGTCGAATTCGGCGCCCAGCTCGGTGAGGCGCTGCTCGGCGCCCGGGATACGCGCACTCAGCTCGACCAGCTGCTGGGTCAGCGCGTCCAACCGTACCGACGCGTTGAGCACAAGGTTGCGCAGCTGCTCGAACGCGCCACGCTGCGCCTCCAGTTCGCGGTCGGCCTTCGCCGCGGCGACGATCACCCCGGTCAGCCGCTCGCATCGCTGCGCCCGCGTCTCGGGGATGGCGTCGTCGAGTTGCTGGCGCACGGTGAAGGCCCGGTCCAGCGCCGCCTTGGCGTCCTGCAGCGCGCGGGAGAACGGTTCGGTGCGCTGGTCGCCGAACTCCTCGACGGCCAGCGCCAGCTCGTTGGCGCTGGTGCGCATCGCATTGTCGACGTCGACCACCTTCAACCGGGACAGGTCGTCCAATGCGTACAGCGGCAGCTGGGCCAGTGCATCCGCGTCGGTGGGGTCGATCCGCCGGGCTGCGGCCAGCGTCGCCGCCCGCCGTCGCCGCCGCAGGTAGCGCACCACGAACAGCAGCACCAGACCTGCGAGCACCACCGTACCCGCGGCGGCCAACATCGGTTTCCACGCCACCTCGGCCGGTCCGGCCGCCGCGTTGAGCCCGTCGGCGGCGGCCACTGCCGCGGCGCCCCACTCGCCGAGGTGCAGCGCTGGCTCGATCTGGTTGCGCCGCAACGTATCCACCGCATGCGCGCTCACGTCGGAGACACCGCTCGACACCAAAAACGCGTACCCGCGGTCGGCGGTCGCCACCGCGAGCAGGGCGTCGTGCTCACCCAGGTCACTCAGGCGCGCGGTGCTGCGGCCCCAGCCGTCGGCGGTCTGCCCGGAGAAAATGTCGACGTAGACGATCCAGAGCCGGATGTGCCGATCGGTGTAGAGCCGGTCGATAGCTCCGCGCACGGCGGCTCGTTCGGACGGCGACAGGGCGCCGGCATGGTCGGTGACCGGACCGGCCAGCCGCAGCGGCGGCTCCGCGGTGGCTATGGGGGCGCTAAAGGCCGCCAGCAGCACGACGGTCACGGCCGCGAGCAGGGCGCCCAGCGCCCGGGTGATACGCATGCCCGTCAATCTATGCGACCAGCGGCGCACGGTCTGTCGCAACGCAGCGCCCCGCAGACCCCTGGCAGACTGAGCGTCGGTGAGCATCCAGCAGCACGACCCCGACGACCCCGAGCTCTACCGCGAGTTCGACCGGCAGCGGCTGGTCGATGAGACACCGAAGACCGCAGGCCTGCCCGGCACCGACGGCCAGCACCGCACCGACTTCGCCCGCGACCGCGCCCGTGTGCTGCACAGCGCTGCGTTGCGCCGGCTGGCCGACAAGACGCAGGTCGTCGGCCCCCGGGAGGGCGACACCCCGCGCACCCGTCTCACCCACTCGCTGGAGGTGGCCCAGATAGGGCGGGGGATGGCGATGGGGCTGGGCTGCGACCCGGACCTGGTCGATCTGGCCGGTCTGGCCCACGACATCGGACACCCGCCCTACGGGCACAACGGCGAGCGGGCCCTCGATGAGCTCGCGGCCGGCTGCGGCGGCTTCGAGGGCAACGCGCAGAACTTCCGCATTCTGACCCGGCTGGAGCCCAAAACGATTGACCCGCAAGGCCGCAGCGCCGGGTTGAACCTGACCCGCGCGGCACTGGACGCGGTCACCAAATACCCGTGGCCACGCGAGTCGGCGAAGGCCAAGTTCGGCTTCTACGACGACGACCGCGACGCTGCCGCCTGGATGCGCCGGGACGCACCGGCGGGCCGGGCCTGCCTGGAGGCGCAGCTGATGGACTGGGCCGACGACGTCGCCTACTCGGTGCACGATGTCGAGGACGGCGTCATCTCCGGCCGCATCGACCTGCGGGTGCTTGCCGACGACGCCGAGGCCTGGGCGCTGGCCCGGCTGGGGGCGACCGAATTCCCCCGGGTGCGCGCTGACGACCTGATGGGCGCCGCGCAGCGGCTGTCCGGTCTGCCGGTGGTCGCCGCAGCCGGCAAATACGACGCCACTCTGGGATCCTCGGTCGCGCTCAAGCGCCTGACCAGTGAGCTGGTGGGCCGGTTCGTCTCGGCGGCGATCGCCGCCACCCGGGCGGCCGCGGGTCCCGGGGCGTTGACACGCTACCGGGCCGACCTGCAGGTGCCCGACCTGGTCCGCGCCGAGGTCGCGGTACTGAAGATCCTCGCGCTGCAGTTCATCATGTCCGACCCGTGCCATCTGGGCCGGCAGGCCCGGCAACGCGACCGCGTCCACCAGGTGGCGCATCGGCTGCTGGCCGGCGCACCGCGAACTCTCGACCCGCTCTTCGTCCCGGCGTTTGACACCGCCCCCGGCGACGGCGCGCGGATGCGCGTCATCGTTGATCAGATCGCCTCGTATACCGAAGGGCGGTTGGAACGCATCGAGGCCGATTAGGGGCGCCGGGTCAACCGGTGCCGATAACGCCGCACGCGACTCGCTTTTCGGCGTCGCCGCTGTACTCGGCGCCGTGCAGCATGAGTGCGGTCTTGCTGCCTGTCAACAAATCGTCTTTGGTGAATGCATCGGTGGTGGTCACCAGCAGCGCGGCGCCGTCGTGGCGCGTTTGTAGGGAACTCAGATCGCCGCTGGCGGGCTCCCCGGTGTGCCCGGGCGCTTGGTAATGGTCACCGGCGGAGAGAAAATCGCCGGGCGGGCCGCCGCCCGGGGCGACCGAGTTGGGCTCGCATTTGCCCACCGAGTGGACGTGCATGTGGTGCAAACCCGGTGCCAGGATGCCCGTGGCGATCGTCTTGACGGTAATGGTGGCATAACCGTTGGCGAACTCGAACGTCGCGGTGGCAACGGGCCGGCCCTCGGCGGTCTTCAGTTGCGCCGTGAGTGTTTCCCCGCCGGGCACGGTGTTGGTCGCCGAGGCCCGGTCGGTAGGCGAAGCCACCGGCGAGTGGACCGGCGGGGTGCTGTCCGGCTCGCTGCCCGGCCGCTGGTGGTTACTGCACGCGCCCATGGCGACAACACAAGCAGACAGCAAGGCGGCGGCAACGGTTGCGGGCTTGACCATGCCCGAATCCTAGTCGGTAACGGCCACGGTCACCGTGAGCGGCGGGCTGGCCGGCAGCACCGGCGGGTTCAAGGCTCGGCTCGCCCCACCGGCCGCTACGCAGCGCGGACCGCTGCCGGGCATCAGGTTCTACACTGAGTCGGTGCCCGGCCGCATCCCCGATCGCGACATCGCCGCCATCCGCGAACGTGTCCGGATCGACGAGCTTGTCGGCGACTACGTCCAGCTGAGACGTGCCGGCGCCGATTCGCTCAAAGGCCTGTGCCCCTTCCACAACGAGAAATCGCCCTCGTTTCACGTCCGGCCCAACCACGGCCACTTCCACTGCTTCGGCTGTGGCGAGGGCGGCGACGTGTACGCGTTCGTGCAGAAGATCGAGCATGTCAACTTCGTCGAGGCGGCCGAGCTGCTCGCCGACCGGGTCGGCTACACCATCACCTACACCGGGGCGGCGGCCACCAGCATCCAGCGCGACCGCGGCAGCCGCAGCAGGTTGATCGCCGCCAACGCCGCCGCCGCCGTGTTCTACGCGGAGCAACTGGACTCCGGTGAGGCCGAAACCGCCCGAAGGTACCTGACCGAACGCAGCTTCGACACCGCGACAGCCAGGCATTTCGGCTGCGGATTCGCCCCGTCCGGCTGGGATATCCTGACAAAACATTTGCAGCGCAAAGGTTTCGAGTTCGACGAGCTGGAAGCCGCCGGCTTGTCCAGGCAGGGCCGCCACGGGCCGATGGACCGGTTTCACCGGCGGCTGCTGTGGCCGATCCGCACCTCTGCCGGGGAGGTGATCGGCTTCGGGGCGCGTAGGCTGTTCGACGACGACCCGATAGAAGCCAAATACGTCAACACCCCGGAAACCATGCTGTACAAGAAGTCCCATACGCTGTTCGGCATCGACCTGGCCAAGCGTGACATCGCCAAGGGCCACCAGGCCGTTGTCGTCGAGGGTTACACCGACGTGATGGCGATGCACTCCGCCGGGGTCACCACTGCGGTCGCGGCGTGCGGCACCGCGTTCGGCGACGAGCACCTGGCGATGCTGCGTCGACTGATGATGGACGACAAGTTCTTTCGCGGCGAGCTGATCTACGTCTTCGACGGGGACCAAGCCGGCCGTGCCGCCGCACTCAAAGCACTCGACGGCGAGCAGCACCTGGCCGGGCAGTCGTTCGTCGCGGTGGCCGTCGACGGCATGGACCCGTGTGATCTTCGGATGGGGCACGGCGACGCGGCGCTGCGCGACTTGGTCGCACGACGAACCCCGTTGTTCGAGTTCGCGATTCGCACCGCACTGGCGGAGTTGGATCTGGACAGCGCCGAGGGTCGGGTAGCCGCGCTGCGCCGCTGCGTGCCGATGGTCGCCCAGATCAAGGACTCCACGCTGCGTGACGAATACGCACGCCAGCTGGCCGGATGGGTCGGCTGGGACGATGTCGCTGAGGTGATCGGCCGCGTGCGCGGTGAGGCCAGGCGCCGGAAAAACAGCGGCCGCCGCGCCACCCGGGCAGCCCACGCCGCGGCGAATCCCGGTGACGCAGCACCCGCACCGGACGCACCCGCGGTGCTGCATCCCGACCCGGCCGACCCGACGCTGTGGCCGCAGCGCGAGGTGCTCAAGGCGGCGCTGCAGTCCCCGGCGCTGGCCGGGCCGGTGTTCGACACGCTGACCGCGGAGGCCTTCACCCACCCCGGCTACGCCGCCGTCTACGCCGCCATCGAGACGGCCGGCGGGACCGGCTCGGGCGCTACCGCTGCCATGGGTGGGGAGTGGATCGAGAAGGTGCGTCGGCAAACCACGTCGGTGCCGACGGGGAGCCTGATCAACGAGCTTGGCGTGGAGGCGATCCGGGTCGACGACGACAAACTGCCGCGTTACGTCGCCGGGGTGCTGGCCCGGTTGCAGGAGGTGTGGATCGGCCGCCAGATCGCCGAGGTCAAGTCCAAGTTGCAACGCATGTCACCGGTCGAGCACAGCGACGAGTACCACGCGCTCTTCGGTGACCTCGTCGCGATGGAGGCTTATCGGCGCAGCCTGTTGCAGCAGGCCAGCGGCGACGACCTGACCGCGTGAGTAGGGCCGGGTCAGGCCAGGTCAGTTTTCGTCGGGGTGCTGCGGTTGGACGACGCTGGTGCCGTCCGCGATCTCGTTGATCTGGGTCAGCTCCACCATCTTCGGCTCGGGGGAGATCCGGCTGGCGATGGCCCGCCGCCCTCGATAAATCACCGACTGAGCGACCGGGCTGCTGGTCAGCGCACGATAGGTGCCGGCGATCTGCTCGTAGCGGTGCCGGCCCGCCTTCGCGCCCAGCACATAGCCCAGCCCCAGCACGGCGACATACCCGATCACAGCGGCCCCTCCAAACGACGGTGCGGTGGATTCCTCGGATCCCACCATCCTGCCTCACTCCGCGCGCGGGTGTATCCGGGCTGGCCTGACCCGGTGGTTGCGGTGCCGATGCGCTAAAGTCGTGCGGAGTCCGCACGGACAAATGGATAAACGATCCCCTGTAGCTCAATTGGCAGAGCATTCGGCTGTTAACCGAAGGGTTGGTGGTTCGAGTCCACCCGGGGGAGCACCCGTTGAAGCGTGCTGCGTCGGATGATCGAGAACTGCTTTGCCAGCGGGACGATCCCGAGGATGAGCACCGTCGGCGCCATGAACCCCACGCGCAGGTTTCCGGAGCCGACGACACCGGTCAGGACCGCTCCGAGCAAAGCCCCGACGTAGTTGAACTGGTTGAACCGGGCGATGACCTGGTCGACCCGGCCCTGCTCCGCCTCGACCTCCCCACCCCCGGCGAGCGCCCCGGCCGCGGAGAAGCTGAGTGGCGCGATCGTGGCAGCGGCACCGCCGAGCACCGTGAACCCCGCTACGGCGACCGGCCAGGTCGGCGCGAAGACGATCACGGCAAGCGCAGCCGCGGCGACGACCCCGCTGACCTGTAGGACGATGACCGCGCCGAACCGGTCGACGAGCTGATCCCCGATGCCGCGGACGAACAGGCTGGCGAGGAAGTAGGGCAGGGTGGCCAGCGCGGTGCGGCTCATCGGGGCGTCGAGCACGTCGCGCAGATACACCGGACCCCACGCCTGCGCAGCCGTGTCGACCATGTAGAAGAGGATCATCGCCATGCCGAGCAGCATGATCCGCCGCCATGGGACGTCGATCACGACATCGTTGGGCGGCACTCGGTCCCGCGTCACGAGGGGAGCGAAGATGACGGTCACCGGAACGATGAGCAGCAGCAGTAGGTGCGGTCCGACCGGCACATCGGACGTCAGCAGCGTAACCACCGTCGCGACGATCCCACCCGCGGTCCAAAACCCGTGAAACGACGGCAGCAGCGGCCGACCGTACCGATACTCCAAGGTGACCGCTTGCATATTGCTGCTCGCGTCGACAAGCCCCAGCGCCAGACCGAAGGCGGCGAGCCCGCCGACGAACATCGGCGGCGACGGCGCCAGGAAAATCGTCCCCATGCCCAACGTGTGCATCCCGAACCCGATTCGTAGCACCATCGCGCTCTGGCTCCATCCCGCGATGTACTCGGCCAGGGCGGAGCCGGCGCCGGCGGCCAATACGACGAGTAATAGCAGGCCACTGGTCTTGAGGTCGTCGACGTGCCACTGCTCCTTGAGCTGCGGCAGGCGGGTCGTCAGCGTGATGAACATCAGGCTCTGGGTGAAGAACGCCGACCCGACGGCCAGTCGGGATCGAAGCCGCGGAGTCACCGCCGTCAGTCGAGCCTGGGGAGCACAGCCGGCCCCGGTGGCCGCTGCGGCTGTCCCGGCTGTTGCGGCTGTTGCGGTCTCGGCTGCTGCTTGGCCGCCTGGGCCTGCGCGATCGCGGTGATCAGCGGGTTGGCGGCCATCATCTCGCGACGCTCGTCGTCGGTCATCTGGTAGAACGCCCACGCCCCCCAGGCGGCTGGCCGAATGTAGAGGGTGACCTGCTGGCGGCGCGGGCTGTGGAAGACGGCCGGGACCACGACCGTGTGATCGGCGGCCCCGGCGCCGGCCATCTCCTGGGCGATCTGTTCGACGTCGGCTGACTCGTGCAGTTCATAGGTCGGTGACTGGCCGGCCTTGTTGGGCGGTCCTTGCAGCGCGAGGAACCACGCCATGCTGCTACTCCTTTGATCGGTTGTCGATTCGACAGCCTACTGCCAGGCCGTAAGCTCGGGACGTGGTGCCTGCGCCGATGGCCACGACTCTGCTGATGTGCGCGTTGTGCCTGGCCGGGTGCGCGCCGACGTGTACCGCCCCGGCTCAGCCGGCGCTGACCTATCTCGGCCAGGCGCGGATCGCCCCGGGTGCGACGTTTCAGGGCACCGCCATCGGCGGACTGTCCGGCATCAGCTACGACCCCGGCCGCGACCGCTACTACGTCATCAGCGACGACCGTTCCACGAAGAACCCGGCCCGCTTCTACACGGTGCGACTTACCTTGTCCAGCAACCATATTGACGAAGCAACTGTCACCGGAACCCGCCCGCTGCTGGACGAGAACGGCCGCCCGTTCGGCCCGCTCGCGCTGCGCAGGTCGCCGCCGGTCGTGCCGCCCGACCCGGAGGGCATCGCCTTCGACGCGCGACGGCAGCGGCTGTA
>NZ_JBYCKY010000418.1:0-1841 GCF_057473605.1 Mycobacterium sp. TH-M82
CCGAGCGGAATGATCGACAACGCCGTCAACAAGATCACGAAGAGGAAGAAGCCCTGGTGGAAACCGCCGATGTAGACCGACGCCGCCCCGGCCAGGCCCTGGCAGAGCGCGATGACGAATTGGCCGCTGACGGTGCCGCGCACCATCGATCCCATCCTGGCCAGGTAGAGATCGGTGACCTCTGCGCCCAGCGGGTTGAGCTGGCCGACCAAGGTGCGCACTGTGTCGCGGTGGACCAGTAGCGCGAGGAACACGTAGAGAAAGATAATCGCCGAGGTGACCACGCCGACGATGCTGCCGGCGGCGCTTTGCAGCAGATGCAGGAGCAGTTCGCCGCCTTTCTGGCCGACGTTGACCATCGCGTGTCGCAGCGATTCCATGGTCACTTCGGCGTGCGCGAACGGCACCCGGGCCAGCAGGTCGTTGACGAACTGCAGGGCCTTGTCGCCGAGGGTGTTCACGTCGGTCTTTTGGGCCCATTCGCCGACGTGGGTAACCAACCGGGAAACCTGCATGACCGCCAGGAAGACACACAGCCCGATCGGCACGATCACGCTGACCAACGCCGCCAGCAGCGTGCAGGTCGCTGACAATCCGGCGTTAAGCCGCCGGTTGAACCGGGTGAACAGTGGGGTGAACACGTAGGCGCCCACGGCGGCCACCACGACGAGGACGAAGTAGCCGCGCAGGAAGTACGCGCCGAACAGCAGGCTGATGGCGGTGAAGACCGCCAGAGCGCGGCGCTGGGTGAGGGTGAATTCGCGATTCGAGGCACCGCCGCCGACGAGGGCTTCTCGGTTGCTCATGTTGACTCCTCCGGTCTGGGGTCTGGTCGGGGGTCGCCCCACTTGTCGTGAATGGCCGCCCACGGGTCGGCGTAGCTGCCGGGCTTGCGGTAGTAGGCCGACTTACGGGTGAGATACCAGCGAGCCAACGGTGCGGCCAGCCGCAGCGGGTAGCGTTTCCAGCCGGTCAGCTCGGCGGTCTCGATCAGCATGTCCGGCCACGAATGGTGTTGAAACGTCAGGGCGTCCTGCGCCCGGTCGGTGTCCATCCAGTCGGTGGCAAACCACCCCTCGTCGCTGTCGGGGTCACCTTTGCGGCCGGTCGGCAGCACGCCGACCAGGCCCATCGCCGCAGCGGTGGCGGAGGCGACATCGCCTTGCACCAGCCGGTGCGAGGCGTCACCGCCGATGAGCAGTGTTTCACCGACGACGTCGGCGGTGGTGGCGGCGGCGAACGCCCGGGCGACGTCGCGGACGTCGACCGTCTGGATGCGATTGTCGACGGGCAGCATGCCCTCGAACGCGATGAAGTCGGGGTCGAGGTCGAAGCGCGGTTGCACGGTCAACACACCGCCGAGCCGCAGCACCACCCAGTGCAGCGTCGAGTTGCGCACCAACCGCTCGGCCTCGACCTTGTGTGTGCCGTAGACGTCGATGGGGTTGACCGGCGTCGTCGCGGACAACACGTCGGTGCGACGGTGCGGGTTGCGTGGTCCATACACCGCCACACTGGAAGCCTGCAGGAAACGGGGCGGAGTCGGCTGTACGGCAGCAGTTTTCACCAGATTGGCAGTGGCGTCGACATTGACCTTGCGCGCTAGCCGATGCCGCGAATAGCACAGCGGCGCGATGATCGCGGCAAGATGGATGATCGCGGTGGGGTTGACGTTGTCCACCAGGTCATCGACGGTCGCCGGATCGGTGAGGTCGGCGTAGCGCACCGCCACCGATGCCGGCAACTTGGCTGCCGCCCTGCGGTTGGCGGGCGTGCCGAGGTCGGTCGCGACGACGCGTCGGCCGTCCTCGGCGAGCCGCTGCACCGTCGCGCTGCCCACC
>NZ_JBYCKY010000419.1:0-2120 GCF_057473605.1 Mycobacterium sp. TH-M82
CGGCGTGGGGGTGGTCGTGCCCGCGGGTTCGGGCCCTGTCGTAGAGGTCGGCGGCCCAGGGGTTGACCAGTCGGGTGTCGGCGGCGAAGTCGGTGACGGCGTCACGGAGTTGTTTGTCGCAAGCCCAGCGGAATCCGACAATGCGGGATTTGCCGGACTGGCGCGTAGAGGGCGCGGCGCCGGCCAGACAGGTCAGCGACTCCGGGGTGGGGAATCGAGCACGGCAGTCCCCGATTTCGGCAAGCAGGCGCGCGGCGCGGACCCGTCCGGCGCGGGGCAGGGACGTGAAGATGTGGGCGTCGGCGTGGGTGTCCAGTTGTGCCTCGATCTGGGTCGAGAGCGCTTTGATCTGTGCGACCAGGGTGCCCAGCAGTGCGACGTAGCTGGCGGTGATGTGGGCCTGGGTGCTGCCGTGAGAACCGGTTGCGCCGGGGGCAGCGTCAAGGATGCGGTGGTGCAGCACGGCGGGGTCGACCTTGCCGGAGTAGCCCTGCTTGGCGAGCCAGTCGCCGAGTCGTTTGGGGGTCAGCCAGTCGATCTTGTCCTGGGTGTCGAATCGGGTCAGGAACGCCAGGCTGATCGCGGAGTCGATGTCTTTGAACAATCCGACGGCGGCAGGCAGCACGTTGCGCAGGTGTGCGCGCAGCTGATTGGCAACGGCCACACGGTGATTGACCAAGTCCTTGCGGGCGCGGCAGGCGCGCCGCAGGGCGACGGTGGCGTCGGTATCGGGGATCAGCGCCCGCAGCCGGGCGCGGTCGGTGCGCAGGGTGTCGGCGAGCACGTAGGCGTCGAACCGGTCGTCCTTGTTGCCGGCCGAGCCGTAGCGGCCGCGCAGGTTCTTGACCTGATTCGGCGAGATCACCACCACGGCCAGACCGGCGAGCAGCAGGGCGTCGACGACTGGCCCGTCGGGACGTTCGATGGCGACCTCACCCACTCCATGGCGGCGCAGGAAAGCGATGAGTTCCCGCAGTCCGGGCGCGCTATGGGGCACCGTGGCTCGGTCGAGTTCGCGGCCCCGGTCATCGACGACGCTGACCGCGTGGTCGTCGCGGGCCCAGTCCAGACCGGCGGTCACACCCCCCGGCGGCTCCTGCGGCAGGGTGGTATCGGTCGGGGTATTGCTGGCAGACTTCACGTCAGCCTCCTCGCTGCTAGTCCCAGTGGGGAGGCACCCATCTTTTCTGGTGCCGCTGGTGCCGGGACGTGGTTGCCGGTCCGCTCACTGATCGGCGCTCGCAGCCAGACGCGGCGTTGGCGCTCAGCCCTATCGACGGTCGACACGCCCCGGGCAACCACCAGGGCCTGCAGATCTCATGCTGGACATCAACCGCGTCAAGCGAGCAGGGCAGTGACCTGGTGGCACCTCGGGTGCATCAACGCTTCATCCAGAAGCGATGACCTCAGGAAGGTAGTCCAGTGAGCGAGCAGGACGACATATCTGCTGGTGACGACCCCGATCAGCAGGCGAGCGAGAAACTCGAATTGGACCAGGGCGCCAAGCAGGCCGCCGCGGAGATGATGCAGGCCTACGAGGACCGGCCCACCGTGGTGCTGCCCGGTTCGGGCGGAACCGTCACGGGCACCGCGGTCAACGACTGGCTCACCGAAGACGGCGATCCCATCTACAACGACGACGCCGGCGACATTGACACGGGCGAGGGCACTGACGAGCAAGCCAAACGCGAGCAGATCGAGAAGGACAAGGCTCGCAACGACGAACTCAGGGAAGCCGCCGCCGCGGAAAACAAGGGCGAAAAGGACTGAGGCGCCGTGTCGATTCAGCCGGATCGGCCCTGAGTCACTTGACGGGTGCCGCGCTCTGGAGTGCGCCTGGGGCCGCGTCGTGGCCGTCCGTTTCGCCGGGACGACCTCCCGGGCGGTGGGAGGCCCACAACGCGGCGCCCAGCTGCGGACGCGGCATCGTGACGACCGGGACCTCGAAACGGCCCGACAATGCCGTGACGACCGCTGGCGTGTTCGCCCTGCCCAGCGAAAACACCGCGACCAGTTTACTAATCCGAAGTTACTGTAGCTGAAATGGGTGAATACCTGGGCTGAGCTGGGGATTTGTTTGGTTTGGGGGGTGGTTGTTCTGGCTACGCGGTGATGGTGAG
>NZ_JBYCKY010000420.1:0-1457 GCF_057473605.1 Mycobacterium sp. TH-M82
GAAGATTTCGACCGGTGTTACCGCGTCGTGCAGGCCAAGGACGTCCGGTTCGACGGCTGGTTTGTCACCGCGGTGCGAACCACCGGGATCTACTGTCGGCCCAGCTGCCCCGCACGCCCACCGCAGCCTCGTAATGTACGGTTCTTCCCGACCGCCGCGGCCGCCCAGCAGGCCGGCTTCCGGGCCTGCAAGCGGTGCCGTCCCGATGCCTCTCCCGGATCGCCGGAATGGAACTTCCGTGACGACGCGGTGGCCCGGGCGATGCGCCTCATCGCCGATGGCACGGTGGACCGAGAAGGTGTGGCGGGGCTGGCGCGTCACCTCGGCTACTCCACCCGGCAGCTGCAGCGGCTGCTGCAGACCGGGGTCGGGGCCGGTCCGCTCGCGCTGGCCCGAGCGCAGCGTATGCAGACCGCGCGGATCTTGATCGAGACAACAAACCTCCCGTTGGGCGACGTCGCATTCGCGGCCGGTTTCCCCAGCATCCGCCAGTTCAACGACACCGTACGCACGGTGTGCGGCACCACCCCGACGGCGTTGCGGCGCCGCGTGCGAGTCCCGTTGGAACCCGGCACCGCCAACCCGGGAACGCTGTCGTTGCGGCTGCCGGTGCGCACCCCGTTCGCCTACGAGGGCGCTTTCGGCCATCTGGCGGCCAGCGCAGTGCCCGGCTGTGAGGACGTACACGACGGCGCATATCGACGCACCTTGCGGCTGCCTCATGGCAGCGGGATTGTCAGCTTGACCCCGGCCGCCGACCACGTCCGGTGCCTGCTTACTCTTGCCGATCTGCGCGACCTCGCGACCGCGGTTACCCGGTGTCGGCGGCTCCTGGACCTGGATGCCGACCCGGAGGCGGTCGTCGAGGCGCTCACCCGTGATCCCGGGCTGGGGCCGGTCGTGATCAAGGCGCCCGGCCAGCGCATTCCCCGCACGGTCGACGAGGCCGAGCTCGCAGTCCGCGTCGTGCTGAGCCAACAAGTTTCGATGAAGGCCGCGCGAACCCACGCGAGCAGGCTGGTTGCCAGTTACGGCCAACCGATCATTGACCCCGGCGGTGCGCTGACCCATATCTTCCCGTCGGCCGAGCGACTTGCCGATATCGATCCCGCCCGGCTGGCGTTTCCCCGGACCCGGCAACGAACCTTCGCCACCCTGGTCGCCGCGCTGGCCGGCGGCAGCATCGTGCTCGATGCCGGCAGCGACTGGGAGTACGCCCGTCGACAGCTGCTTGACCTGCCCGGGATCGGCGCCTGGACGGCCGAGGTGATCGCCATGCGCTGCCTCGGCGACCCCGATGCGTTTCCGGTGAGCGATCTCGGTGTCCAGGTCGCCGCCAAGCAACTGCGGCTACCGACGGCCCCGCAGGCACTGGTCGAGCGCAGCGTTCGCTGGCGCCCGTGGCGCTCGTACGCGACACAGCATCTGTGGGCCACACTCGATCACGCTGTCAACGA
>NZ_JBYCKY010000421.1:0-1007 GCF_057473605.1 Mycobacterium sp. TH-M82
CATCGCCGAACGCAAGGCCGTGCGGCCGGCGCTGCACGGCAGCATCGAAGAGCTCCTGCACGAGACCGGCAAGGCCGCCTTCCTGGTCTCGGCCCGACTCACCCCGGGCGCCACCGAACCGCTGAGCACCGTCCGGCTGGGCCGTGCCATCGGCGTGATCTACCTGCCCGCCACCGAGCGGCAGAGCCACTACTTCCACGTGCGGCCCGCGGATCAGTTCGACGCGATGATCCACATCGACCGGACCCGGGCGCTGCAACCTCTGGAGCCGACGAGCGTCTGGCTCGCCGGTGAGACACCGGAAACGTACCCGAGCGGCCTGTGATGGAGGCATCCGCCGGGCCGGCGCGCTTCGCGCGGGGACGAACGGCGTCACGGGTGAGGTCCAACGGCCCCTTCGCGACGGCCCACGGCGCGCTAGCCTGACATGCAGGCACAGAATGAACCGGGAGCCGAGATGAACCAGCCGGACGCCAAGTCGGTGGTCGTGGGCATCAACGGCTCGCGGGCCGCGGTCAACGCCGCGAAATGGGCTGTTGACGAGGCGCGCAGTCGGCAGTTGCCGCTGCGCCTCGTGTATGTCGTCGCCGAACAGGGCGTCGCCGGCCAGGGCGCGGGACCCGGGTCCGAGCCCGCCTCCGAGCGCGAGGTCGAGCGCGGCGAGACGGCGCTGTCGGAAGCGGAGTCCGCCGTGCGGGGCGAACACAAGCCGGTCGAGATGGAGACGGCGATTCTCTCGGGGGATCCGGCGCAGGTCCTGGTCGACGCATCGCAGGAGGCGGCGCTGGTCGCCGTGGGCACCGCGCGGCGCGGATGGGCCACCGACGGTCTGCTGGGCCCCACCGCCGCCCGCCTGGTGGCGAACGCGCGCTGCCCGGTGGGCGTCATCCGCAGCAATCCGGATGGTTCCCCGACGCAGCTCGGGGTGATCGCGGTGGTGCTCAACGACGATCCCGACAACGACGAGGTCGTGCACCGGGCCATGGAGGAGGGACGCCTCCGGCACG
>NZ_JBYCKY010000422.1:0-3301 GCF_057473605.1 Mycobacterium sp. TH-M82
TCGCCGATCCAGACGTGCGTGCGATCGCCTCCGAGCTCACCGACGGCCGTTTCTACTATGCAAAAGTCGCCAGCGTCACCGACGCCGGGGTGCAGCCGGTGTACAGCCTGCGGGTCGACACGGAAGACCACGCGTTCATCACCAACGGGTTCGTCAGCCACAACACCGAGGCACGGCTTACCCCACTGGCGATGGAGATGCTGCGTGAAATCGACGAGGAGACCGTCGATTTCGTCCCCAACTACGACGGGCGGGTGCAGGAGCCCACAGTGCTGCCCAGCCGGTTCCCGAACCTGCTGGCCAACGGTTCCGGCGGGATCGCCGTCGGGATGGCCACCAACATCCCGCCGCATAACCTGGCCGAGCTCGCCGAGGCGGTGTTCTGGTGCCTGGACAACTTCGACGCCGACGAAGAGACCACCTTGGCCGCGGTGATGGAGCGGGTCAAGGGCCCGGACTTCCCGACGGCTGCGTTGGTCGTCGGATCGCAGGGCGTCACCGACGCCTACGCCACAGGACGCGGTTCGATCCGGATGCGCGGTGTCGCCGAGATCGGGGAGGACGCCAAGGGCCGCAGCTTGCTGATCATCACCGAGCTGCCGTACCAGGTTAATCACGACAACCTCATCACCTCGATCGCCGAGCAGGTGCGCGACGGCAAGCTGGCCGGCATCGCCAATATCGAGGACCACAGCAGCAAGGGCAAGCTGCGCATCGTCGTCGAGCTCAAGCGCGACGCGGTGGCCAAAGTGGTGCGCAACAACCTCTACAAGCACACCCAACTGCAGACCAGCTTCGGCGCCAACATGCTGGCCATCGTCGACGGGGTACCCCGCACCCTGCGGCTGGACCAGCTGATCCGCCGCTACGTCGACCACCAGCTCGACGTGATCATTCGGCGCACCAGCTACCGGCTGCGCAAGGCCAATGAGCGGGCCCACATCCTGCGCGGCCTGGTCAAGGCGCTGGACGCCCTGGACGAGGTGATCGCACTGATCCGGGGGTCGCAGACCGTCGACGACGCACGACAGGGTTTGCTGGGGCTGCTCGACATCGACGAGGTGCAGGCGCAGGCCATCCTCGACATGCAGCTACGCCGGCTGGCCGCCCTGGAACGCCAGAAGATCATCGACGACCTGGCCAAAATCGAAGCCGAGATCGCCGATCTGGAAGACATCCTGGCCAAGCCCGAACGGCAGCGGACGATCGTGGGAGACGAACTCGCTGAGATCGTGGAGAAATACGGTGATGACCGGCGCACCCGGATCATTGCCGCCGACGGCGACGTCAGCGACGAGGACCTGATCGCGCGTGAAGAGGTGGTCGTCACCATCACCGAGACCGGCTACGCGAAACGCACCAAGACCGACCTGTACCGCAGCCAGAAGCGCGGCGGTAAGGGCGTGCAGGGCGCCGGTCTTAAACAGGACGACATCGTCGCGCATTTCTTTGTGTGCTCTACTCACGACTGGATCCTGTTTTTCACCAGCCACGGCCGGGTCTACCGGGCCAAGGCCTATGAGCTGCCCGAGACCGCCCGCAACGCACGTGGCCAGCACGTCGCCAATCTGCTGGCCTTTCAGCCCGGCGAGCGTATCGCGCAGGTCATCCAGATCCAGAGCTATCAGGACGCCCCCTACCTGGTGCTGGCCACCCGCAACGGGCTGGTGAAAAAGTCACGGCTCACCGACTTCGACTCCAACCGCTCCGGCGGGATCGTGGCGGTCAACCTGCGCGACAGCGACGAGCTGGTCGGCGCCGTACTGTGCTCCGGTGACGACGATCTACTGCTGGTATCGGCCAACGGGCAATCCATCCGGTTCGCGGCAACCGATGAGGTGCTGCGCCCGATGGGTCGCGCCACCTCCGGTGTGCACGGCATGCGGTTCAACGCCGACGACCGGCTGCTGTCGCTCAACGTGGTGCGTGAGGGCACCTATCTGCTGGTTGCCACCGCCGGTGGATACGCCAAGCGCACCGCCATCGAGGAATACGGCGCGCAGGGTCGCGGCGGCAAGGGTATCCGGACCATCCAGTACGATTCCCGTCGGGGCCGGCTGATCGGGGCACTGATTGTCGATGACGACAGCGAGCTGTATGCCATCACCTCGATCGGCGGGGTGATCCGCACCAGGGCGCGGCAGGTCCGCAAGGCCGGGCGGCAGACCAAGGGAGTTCGGTTGATGAACTTGGGCGAGGGCGACACACTGTTAGCCATTGCGCGAAACGCCGAGGAAGGCGTGACCGAAGACGACTCGGGTAGCTGACCCGGCGCGGGCGCAGGTAAGGAGCCGTGGGTGACTGTACCGAACGAGCCGGGATATCCCGGGCCGGGCGATAGCCCCGGGAAGCCGGACGGCGCGGCTGACTCCACCGGTCAGCGTGCCGGGACCGGCCGAATCACCGACACCGGTCAGCCTCCGCCCTGGCAACGCAGCTCGGCTGGACGGTCGCGTCGGGCGGGACCGCGCTTGCCCGAACCGCCGGTGCAGCAGCAACCCCGGCCGGCGGGTCACGCCCCCGGCGTGGACGCGCGGCTGAGCCGGTTCGTCTCCGGCACTCCCGCACCCGGCGCCAAGTCCGCATCGGGCCAACCGGAGCCGGCGCGCAGCCAAAGCCAGCAAGCCGACGCCTACGGCAGCGAGCTGCCGGACCTGTCCGCGTCGATCTCCGGTGCGGTACAGCGCAAGCCGGCCGCTGATTCCGGCGGCGCTGGGGGCTCGACGGTGCCGGCGCGGGTGGCCGACCGGCGCGTCCAGGTCTCGGCGCGGTCCAGAGGCCCGGTGCGGGCCAGCATGCAGATCCGCCGAATCGATCCGTGGAGCGCTTTGAAGGTGTCGCTGCTGCTGTCGGTGGCGTCGTTCTTCGTTTGGATGATTGCCGTGGCGTTGCTCTACCTGGTGTTGGGCAGCATGGGTGTGTGGAGCAAACTCAACAGCAATGTCGGCGACCTGCTGACCAACACCAGCGGCGCCGGCGAGCTGGTCTCCAGTGGCGCCATCTTCGGCAGTGCCGTGCTGATCGGCTTGGTGAACATCGTCTTGCTGACCGCGATGGCGACCCTGGGCGCGGTTGTCTACAACCTGAGCACCGATCTGATCGGCGGCGTCGAAGTGACATTGGCCGATCGCGACTGATCCGGCGCATCGCATTTTGGGAGCAGATGGCGGTTGCGGTAATCTCGTCGCTCGGCTGTATGCGAGTGCGGGCCTATAGCTCAGGCGGTTAGAGCGCTTCGCTGATAACGAAGAGGTCGGAGGTTCGAGTCCTCCTAGGCCCACCGGGGACAGTAACCCGCAAA
>NZ_JBYCKY010000423.1:0-1839 GCF_057473605.1 Mycobacterium sp. TH-M82
CGTCGGTGCGCATCAGGTCTTCGGGTTTGAGTTCCGGCTCGCCGAAGAAGGTGTCGGCGCCCTCGGCTTCCAGGCTGACCAGCGCCCGCAGGATCACGCCGGCGGTGGCCGACGACACCGCCCCGAGGTTTTTCAGCTCGGGCTTGCCCTCGTCGCTGGTGAGGTAGCTGATCACCGAGCGCAAATCCTTCAGGTCCAGCAGCGCCAGGCCCTTCTGGTCCGCCCAATGAAAGATCAAGCCGAGGGTCGACTCTCCAGTCGGGTTGAGCCCCAATACCTTTGAGAGCAGGATGGGGCCGAAGCTGGAGATCGTCGCCCGCACCGGCACGCCGATCCCGCCGGTACCCAGCGACAGGAACTCCACCGGGAAGGCGGTCGGCGCCCAGTCGTCGCCGGTGTCCTTGGCGCGCTCGGTGATCTTGTCGCCTGCCTCACCGGCCCGGGCCAGCCCCGACAGGTCACCCTTGACGTCAGCCATCAGCACCGGCACGCCGGCGGCGGACAACTGCTCGGCGATCACCTGCAGTGTTTTGGTCTTGCCGGCGCCGGTGGCGCCGGCCACCAGGCCGTGCCGGTTGACGGTGGCAAGCGGGATGCGAACCTGCGCGGCGGGGTCGGCGGTGCCGTCGACGACCACGGTGCCCAGCTCCAGAGCCGGTCCGCCGACGGCGTAACCGCTCGCGATCTGCGCTGCGGCATCCTCCGCTGAGCGGGGTGTGAATTCAGGACTCACCGTGACGACACTACTTGACTACTTGACTACTTGGCTGGGCTTGGGCGGCCGTCGCCGCAACCCGGTGAGCAGCTAACGTAGGTCTACTGTGAGCGCCGCACGAGACGAACTGGTCTGGGTCGACTGTGAGATGACCGGCCTGGATCTGGGTTCGGACAAGCTGATCGAGATCGCCGCCCTGGTCACCGACGGCGAGCTGAACATCCTCGGCGACGGTGTCGACGTGGTGATCCACACCGACGACGCCGCATTGGCGTCGATGATCGACGTCGTCACCGAGATGCACAGCCGGTCCGGCCTCATCGAGGAGGTCAGGGCCTCCCCGGTCGACGTGGCGGCCGCCGAGGCGATGGTGCTCGACTACGTCCGCACCCACGTCAAGCAGGCCAAGATGGTGCCGCTGGCCGGCAATTCGATCGCCACCGACCGGGGCTTCCTGGCTCGTGACATGCCCAACCTGGACTCCTACCTGCACTACCGGATGGTCGACGTCAGCTCGATCAAGGAACTGTGCCGGCGTTGGTACCCGCGGATCTACTACGGCCAGCCGGCCAAAGGACTGGCGCACCGGGCACTCGCTGACATCCACGAGTCCATTCGCGAGCTGAAGTTCTACCGGCGCGCCGCCTTCGTGGCCCCGCCTGGGCCGTCCACCAGCGACATCGCGGCGATCGCTGCCGAATTTGGCGGCGGCGACGGTGCGACCGGGGTCATTGATTCGGCTTGCGAGCACCCCAGCAGCTAGTATCGACGTCGCCGCTTCGGGCCCGCGGGGGATCGCGGGATCGGGTGGCGATGGTGAGTGTAGTTCAGCTGGTAGAGCACCAGGTTGTGATCCTGGATGTCGCGGGTTCGAGTCCCGTCACTCACCCCGAAGCTGACAGAGGCTTTCGCGCTGGTCAGAGAGCATGTCCGAGTTAGCGGGAGCGCGTGTTTCGTTGCCCATTGCGTAGTTTGTTGTGCGGGATTCGATCCGACGAAGTCCTAACTGATACCGGCGATTCCGAAGAGGGCTAGCACGGGGACCAATCCGAAGTCAGCTGCGACCGGCATTCCGATGGCGTCGAGAAGGTGACCCGACGTGAGTTCCTGCACGAACAGCGCTA
>NZ_JBYCKY010000424.1:0-14923 GCF_057473605.1 Mycobacterium sp. TH-M82
CCGGTCGGATCGCCTCGATCTTATACAACCCAATTATGGTCTCCGCCAACGCATTATCGTAGGCATCGCCGACCGTGCCAATCGACGGCTTCATACCTGCGAGCATCAATGTCTCACCGCAGTGCACCGATGTGTACTGCGACCCGGCATCCGAATGATGAATGGTCAGGCCCAACAGCGGGTGGCCATCACGAGCACGCAGCGCCGCGGCCTGGCGGATCGCCGATTCGACGAACCTGGTGTGCTTGGTCGTCGAACAGGCCCAGCCCAGAATCCGCCCGGCATAGGCGTCGACGACGAACGCGGTGTAGACGAATACCCCGGCGACCAGCCGCACGTAGGTGAAATCGGCAACCAGCAGGCGATTAGGGGCGTCGACACCGAACTTGCGATCAACCAGGTCAGGTGCCCGCTGCGCGGCAGGATCGGCCACGGTGGTGCGAACTTTCTTCACCCGCCGCACACCCTGCCAGCCGTTGGCCCGCATCAACCGCTCCACGGTGCATCGCGCCACCGGGATCCCCTGCCTTTGCAGGTGACCCCACATCTTCACCGCACCGTAGAGCGACTCAGGCCTGCGCTTGCCCTGCTTGTCGGGCTCGTAGTAGCCCGCCAGGATCTCGGTGATCGTCATGTCCCACAGTGCCCGTTTGGACGGTTCCCGTTGGGCCCAGGCGTAGAACGTTCTCGGGGCGATCTTGCACCCGTGCTCAGAGAGCACTCGGCAGATCGGAGCGACCCCGAACCGAGCGCGATGCTCGGCGATGAACTCGCAGATCAACGGAGTGGCGGGTCGCTCTCCCGCACGAAGAAACTCGTTGCCGCCTTGAGGATTTCGATGGTCTGCTCGAGTTCGCGGTTCTTCTTGCGCAGCTCACGCAGCTCCTGGCTTTCCACTGTCGATATCCCGGCCGCCTGGCCGTCGTCGATCTCAGCCTGGCGTACCCACTTGCGCAGCGTCTCTGCACTCATCCCCAGCCGTGCGGAGATGGTCCGCATCGCCGCCCACTCCGTGTCGTACTCGTCGCGATGTTCCCGAACCAGCCGAACCGCCTTGGCCTTGAGCTCTGTGTCGTACTTCGTTGGCATCGTGCCATCCTTCCCTCTAAAGAAGGTGTGCACGAAACTCGGGGAGCTTCAGTCACCGACACGATCCGAATCGGTCACACCAGTCCCCTACTAACTCGGTAGAGCCGGTCTGGCGAACTTCCTGCATCAGATCTTCGGTCAGTCCACGACGTATTCCTGGTTTGTCGGGCACCTCGTTTCTGGTGCTCTTCGGCACCAGAATGGTCGGCGGGTGCACCAGGGGCCACAGGCTGAACAGCGGGATCCACCTCGCGCTGAGCGGTTGGTCGTGCACCGCGGCGACGGCTACCGCGATGCTAGCGACCGCTCGGCTGGTCTATAGAGCCGCAAGCTGGTTAGCGACCCCGGTCCAATCTTCGCGTGCCCCAACCGCTTACTTAGGCCAGTCATCCCCCGTGTTCCCGCGAATGGCGTTTCCAGAGTTCACCCATCTCGGCCAAATGCCGGTCGGCCAACGTGCGATGATTCTGCAGCAATCGCTCGATGAGCTTGCGGTGCTCGTCCATATGCCTTGCGGCCAAGGAGTCCTGATCACTAATGGACACGTGATCCTGTTTAGACAAATCGCGATGCTCGACCAGATGCCGATCCATCAGGGCTCGGAGTTCAACGAGATGATTGTCCGCCAACTCGCGATGCTCCCGAAGGTGTGCCTCGGCCATTTTCTCGTGCTCGGCCAGATGTGCCCGTGGGATCTCGGCGCTTTCCTTTGATGCAGACATGACATGTGCTCCTTATACAAGTGCAGGCGCTCCCAGTATAGCCATCAGAAGATTCTTCATTGATTGACGACTTCCTGGAGCGCTACGCGCCCAGGGGTGGGCTTTCTCCGGAATGGAGTCGGCGGTCGAGGTCCATTTGAAGGGTTTCGGGTCGTCGTTGTGGACGTCGAGGTAGGCCGCGATGGCGGCGATGAGGTCGGGCACGGAGTTGAAGCTGCTGCGGCGCAAGGCTTTGTCGGTCAATTCCCGAAACCAGCGCTCGGCGATGTTCAGCCACGATGACGAAGTCGGGGTGAACTGTGAAGTCAAACCGCGTGTGGAGGGCCCGCCACCGTTGCACGTCGGGATGTTTGTGGTGCCGTAGTTGTCCAAGATCAGGTGCACGGCAAGTCCCTTAGGCACTTCGCGGTCGATGATGGGCAGGAACTTCGGGAACTCCTCGTGGCGGTGGCATGGCAGGCTGACTGCGCTGCAGCGCCTGCACGCGTGGGACTTCTCATCCCCAAAACCCATCAATTATTCGTCTATGACCGCCTCCATCACCGTGGTGATCACCGTCGCAACCATCCCCGACGTGTACGCCGCCGTGCCTACGCCGACGCCAACCTCGACCGCCGCCCATGGGCCGACCTGATATCGCCGTTTCGAACGCCCTCAGGTGATTCTCGGAAGCGGCACGCAAGTTCTCATACACCCTATGGATGGCTGCCTCGTCACTACCTTCCACGGCCGCAGACAGGTGAGCGATGTCACCAGTTTCGAGTTCGACTCCGACCGCGTATGCCTCTTTAACCGAGGACAGTCCCCGGGTGAGCCACACATCGTAGGCGTCCTGCAGTTCAGCGTCGGCGTAGACGCCGGGCCGCTGCCCGAGCGACGGATCGGGGATGCTATACCGCTCGAGCAGTCGCCCGATCGCGTCGTAATGGCGTTGTTCGCTGGCGGCAATGTTGTCGAAGATCGGCACACCCCACGCCTGTTGGAACCGCCGGTACACATCACGCGCCAGCCGTTCCTCCTCCCGCATCAAGACCAGATCGACCCGCTCGCGATCGGATAATGGACCATCGACCGGCGGTTTCGAGCTGTCATCCACATTCATCCGATGCTCCGTTGATGTTCGACCACTCTCCGATACCGATCGGGTCGACTACCTCCAAGTCTAGGCAGCCATCTGCATCGCACCAACTGAAACGCAGGAAGCAGCAACGCCACGCCCTGACGTCAGTGAATGTAACAATCCCCGGCACCAACGCCTTGCCGAAACTATAGCCGCGGCCCCCGCCGCGGCGGGCGATTTCGATCCGCGGTTCATCGTGTAGAGACCCTGGTCACGGGTACGCGGTGGCCGGAAACGTAGCTCGGACAAACGACCCCGCATATCAGGGACCTCTGCCCCTATTGCTGACCTCGGCAAACCGAGCACACTCATGACATTGCATCCCAGGGTTGGAGCGAGTCTCGAAGCTTTGACCAGAAGGCGGTACGGTGATGAACACGTGCTTTCCCGATCACAACACCATCAATGCCGTCCTGTCGCTGGCCACCAAGGCGCCATCGGTTCACAACTCACAGCCCTGGCGGTGGCGGGTAGGTGCACGTAGTTTGCACCTGTACGCCGACCGTCGGCGGCATCTGCCCTACACCGATCCGGGTCTGCGCGATCTTATATTGAGTTGCGGGGCCTGTCTGCACCACGCTGTTGTCGCATTAGCGGCGTTGGGCTGGCAGGCCAAGATCCATCGGCTACCCAACCCGGCCGACCCGAATCATCTGGCTGCGGTGACGGTATCCCGTCATCCAGGCAGCGACATCGAGGTCACTTTGGCGTCAGTGATACCGCTACGGCGAACGGATCGACGCCACTACAGCTCCCGGCGAGTTCCCCCCGACTACATCACCCTCATGGGTGCACGCGCGGCACGCGCCGGGGTGATGTTGCGGCAAGTCGAGGATCTTCCAAAGCTCCAACGCATCGTGGCACAAGCTGCCGCGAAACACGCCACCAACTACGACTATCTGAGCGAGTTGACCGCCTGGAGTGGTCGGCATGGGTCCTTGGCCGGGGTACCGGCACGTAACGCGCCGCAACCCGATCCGACGGCGGTAATACCCACCCGGGTCTTCAGCGGCGCCATGCTGGCTCAGCCGTCCCATGCCAGCGCCACCGATGATCACGCCACCGTGTTGGCACTTGGTACCAATGATGACAGCCGGCTTGCTCGGCTTCGCGCCGGCGAGGCTACCAGCCTGGTGCTGCTATCCGCGACTGCGTTGGGGTTGGCAAGCTGTCCGATCACCGAGCCACTGGAGATCGTTGAAACCCGGGATGCCGTCCAAATCGACGTATTTGGAGCGAGTGGGTTTCCGCAGATGCTGTTGCGCATCGGATGGGCACCAGTCGACGCTGACCCGCTTCCCGCCACGCCGCGCCGCCCGGTAGCCGATGTCGTCCGGTGGCTTGATGGTGCAGCGTTTGACGACATTCCGCCGCGGCCGTGATTGTCCGAGCGTTGGGAGAGCCGATGTCTACCGCCCAAGGCACCGGAAGGCACCAAGCTATTCAGCATCACGGCCAACGATGACGTCGCCTCTGGAGCAGTCTTATTCGCCGAGGAAGCGGGCTCGTTGAAGGAATGTTGCTGACGGTCTGAACCTGGGCCTAACGGCGAAGCGCAGGGGACCAACGGCCCTGCCGCCAACTCGGGGTGTCGCAATAACATCGCTTAGGTGGAGACCGGAGGTCAGCCTGCCGCGATGGTGGAAACCGAAGTTATCAAAGATGCGGTGCGGGCTGCGTGCCGTGCCCCGTCGCTGTACAACATGCAGCCGTGGCGGTGGATGGCCGACGGTGGTGAGCTGCAGTTGTTCCTCGATACCAGCCGTGTGCTGCCGTCCGACCGTGGCGGGCGCGAGGCGGTCATCGGCTGTGGCGCGGCGCTGGATCACCTTCGGGTTGCCATGGCCGCCGCAGACTTGAAGGCCGGAGTCGAGCGGTTTCCCAATCCCAACGATCTCCAACATCTGGCGTCGATCCATTTCTCCCCGATGGACAAGGTGACCGAGAGCCATCGCCGTCGCGCGAGTGCCATCTGGGTACGCCGCAGTGACCGGCTGCCGTTCGCCCCGCCCACGAACTGGGAATCGTTCGAGCCGGTGTTGCGAAACTGCATCGGTCGCTACGACGTGCGCCTGCATGTACTGCCTGAAGATGTACGTTCCCGATTGGCGGAAGCGTCGGCGCTCGCGGAGTCGCTACGGCTCTACGATTCCACGTACCATGCCGAATTAGACCGGTGGGCAGTGCCTTCCGAGATGTCCGCCGGTATCCCCTACAATTCCTTGGTGTCAGCAGCCGAAGCTGATCGCGTCGATGTCGGGCGCGTATTTCCGAGGCCGCGTCACCGTGAACGGCGGATTCAGATCCCCGAGGACCGGTCGACGATTGTGGTGCTGTCCACCGAAACCGATACCCGCACCGACGCACTGGCAACCGGCGAAGCACTTTCTGGGGTTTTGCTGGAATGCACCATGGCTGGCTTAGCCACCTGCCCGCTAACGCACCTCACCGAGGTTCAGGCCGCTCGGGAGATTGTCCAAACGCTGGTGGGCGGAGCCCTACCCCAAATCTTGGTCCGAATTGGACACGCGCCCGCGACGGACGACGCGCCACCGCTCACCCGGCGGCGCCCACTTGACGACGTCCTGCACATACACAGCAGATAGGATCCGCCTTGCGTGAGCCATACTCCTCATCCCCGCGTGTTGTCGTCGGCATCGACGGTTCACGTGCAGCGATGCAAGCCGCGATATGGGCCCTCGATGAGGGCATCGATCGCGATAGCCCGTTGTGGCTGCTATACGCCATCGATTCCACCAGTAGTGATCCTAACGATACGGCTGCTGAAGTTGCCGCCGCCGAGAACATTGTCCGCAGTACAATCACGACGATCGAATCATTGGGTAAGCCAGGCAAACTGGAGGCCGAGATTGTGCATCGGCACCCAGTAGCCGCGCTGTTGGAGGCATCGCGATCGGCGGCCATGGTTTGCGTCGGCTCCGTCGGCTTTAAACACGCCACCCAGGGCCGCATCGGATCCACCGCGTCGGCGTTGGCGGCGTCGGCGCAGTGTCCGGTGACGGTCGTGCCGCGAACCGCTGGCGCCATATCAACTGGAGCGGGTCTGGTGATCGCGGTCGCTGATGGTTCACAGGTGAGCAATAGTGTGCTTGAGCGAAGTGTTGCCGAAGCGCGACTGCGTGACGCATCGTTGCGTGTTTTCATTCGGCGGAAACCCCGAGCCATCAAGCCGGGCAATATCGACGTGGCCCTAGAGGGAATCCCACGGACCGCATCCGAACTTGACCACCGTTTGACCCACTGGCGAAGGAACCACCCAAATCTCGGCATCGAGTTGGTGTCCGACCACAACGGTCTGCTCAATTATCTGGAGCACCTTCAGCGGAACGCCACGCCGATCCAGCTGGTCGTCGTAGATCCCCTGCGGCCCGGCCCGGCGGAGCTTCTTTTGGGCCCCTCCGGCCGCGCCTTGCTGGAAGCCGCCGGTTGCGCCCTGATGATTTGCGAGAAACAATGGTGGTTATGAGCCTCAGCAATCCCGATCTACCTGCTGCGGGCCCGATAAGGGTCTTCTTAGTCGATGACCACGAGGTTGTCCGCCGTGGCCTGATCGACCTACTTGGTTCGGACCCCGAACTGGTAATCGTCGGTGAAGCGGGGTCGGTTCGTGAAGCCCTGGCGCGGATTCCCGCGCTCCAGCCCGACGTGGCCGTGCTAGATGTGCGGTTACCCGACGGCGATGGAGTGGAACTGTGCCGTGACCTGATTTCCCGATTGCCGAACCTACGCTGTCTCATGCTTACTTCGGACAGCTCCGATGAGGCTGCGCTCAGCGCGATACTGGCCGGCGCCAGCGGATACGTCGTCAAAGACATCAAAGGCATGGAACTGGCCCGGTCCATCAAGGATGTGGGCGCCGGTTATTCGTTGCTGGACAATCGCGCCACGTCGGCGCTGATGGCCAGGCTTCGCGGCGACGCAAAAACACCAGACCCACTTTCGGGGCTCACCCAACAAGAACGCGTACTGCTGAGTCTCTTGGCCGAGGGCTTGACGAATAGGCAGATCGCCGATCGGATGTTTTTAGCCGAAAAAACTGTCAAGAATTACGTGTCGCGGGTGTTGGCGAAGCTGGGCATGCAACGCCGTACCCAGGCGGCGGTGTTCGCCTCCAAACTCCCGGGATTCGACGAATAAAGGGGGCTAGCGTTGGGCTAGCGCTACCTTTTCGAGTGTGCATGCCCACGTGCGGCGTGTCGTTCGAACCCCTGAGCGAGATCGCGTTGTGTCACACAGCAGACCTGTCCAGGTCGGGTTGGAGGTAGATAACCCGCGCGGCGGGCACCGCCGCGCGGATGCTGGCCTCGGCGGCGTCCATGGTGGCCACGACGGCGGTCAGGTCGGTCTGTGGATCCAGCGCGATCTTGGCCGCGACCAGCAGCTCGTCCGGGCCGAGATACTGCGTGCGGATGTGAATGAGGCGGGTGACGTTTTCGGTCTGCTGCAGTGCGGTCCGAATGGCTCGGTCTTCGGCGCCCGTCGCGCCCTCACCGATCAGCAGGCTGTGCATCTCGACCATCAGGATGATCGCGACAACCCCCAGCAACACACCGATTCCGACGGTGCCGGCGCCGTCCCACACCGGCCTGTCGGTGAGCATGGTCAGGCACACCCCGGTCAGGGCCAGCGCCAGGCCGATCAACGCCGCGGCATCCTCCAGCAGCACCACCGGAAGTTCCGGGCTGCGGGAGTTGCGGATGAAATGCCACCAGCCGCTATCGCCCTTCAACGGCTGGGAGGCGTGTCGCGCGGTGTGAAGGCTGTAGGCCTCCAACGTGATCGCCACGGCGAGGATCGCGATGGCCACCAGTGGAGAATTCAGTTCAGTGGGATGGGCGATCTTGTGGTAACCCTCGTACACGGCGAACACCGACCCCACGCTGAACAACACCAGCGCCACCACAAACGACCAGAAGTAGCGGCTGCGGCCGTATCCGAAGGGGTGCAGGGCATCGGCCTGCTTTGCAGCCGCACGCTGGCCGAACAACAGCAGCCCCTGATTGGCGGTGTCGGCGACCGAGTGCACCGCCTCGGCGAGCATCGCCGAGCTGCCGGTAATCAGGTAACCGACGAACTTAGCGGTGGCGATACCGGCGTTGGCCGCCAGTGCCGCCAGAATCGCCGTCGTGCTGCCGGACCTTGACATCTCTGGGGTTTGTCACAAACCCACTGTGACACGGAACAGTTCGGCCGACTGCTGTGCGGCCAACCGGATTGGACCGTCGTCAGCCGCCACCCAGACCGCTGCGCCGCGCCGCAGGGTCAGCGTCGCGGACTTGGCGTGCACCGTGACCGGCCCCTCGGTGCACAACAGGATCTGCGGGCCCCCGGAGATGACGTGCCGCGACGGCGTGTCCACCTCGTGGCCGAGGTTCTCCCCGTCCAGGGTCAGCACCGAAACCGCGAATTCGTCCGCCGGAGTGTCGTAGACCAGCTCCAGCCCATCGCAGTAGGTGGGTGGCCGCAGCGCTGCCTCGGTGGTGGGAGTGAAGTCCAGCACCCGCAACAGCTCCGGGACGTCGACGTGCTTGGGGGTTAGGCCGCCGCGCAACACATTGTCGGAGTTCGCCATCACCTCCAACCCGGTGCCGCGCAGATAGGTGTGCAGGTTGCCGGCCGGCAGGAAGATCGCTTCGCCGCGCACCAGGCTGATCCGGTTCAGCAGCAACGCCGCCAGCACGCCGGCATCCCCCGGATAGCGTTCACCGAACTCCAGCACGGTCTTGACTTCAGCGGCGAATTCCGTTGCACCGGAACTGACATAGTGGATGGCGCCGTCGAGCACCGTCGGCACCAGAACATCCAGGTCGGGCTGGGGTGCGGTAATCCAGGTCGTGAACAGCGCGCGTAGGCCGTCGGCATCGGACTGGCCGTCGAGCAGCTCGATGAATGGGTCCAGGTCGGACACCGCCAGCGCCTGCAACAACTCGACCGTGCGTGCCGACGGGCGGAACCCCGCGAGCGCCTCGAAGGGCCGCAGTGCCACCAACAGCTCCGGCTTGTGGCGGTTGTCCCGGTAGTTGCGGATCGGCGAGGACAGCGGGATCCCGAGCAGCTCCTCACGGCGGTAGCCCTCGGTGGCCTGCTCGGCGCTGGGGTGGGCCTGCAGCGACAGCGGCTCGTCGGCCGCAAGCACCTTCACCAGAAACGGCAGCGTGTCGCCGTAGCGGGCGTGCACCACCGCGCCGAGCTGCCCCTCCGGGTCGGCAATCAGCGTGTCGAGCAACGATGTTTCGCCGTTCGCAGTTTCCAACCATGCCGGATCCGCCGGGTGCGCACCGAACCACAGCTCAGCCTCGGGATGCGCGGTCGGCACCGGCCGGCCAGTGAATTCTGCGATCGCCGTCCGCGACCCCCAGGCGTAGGTCCGTATCGCTCCGCGTAGCAGCTCCACTGTGCCGGTAATCCCCGTTAGCCCCGCATCATCCACGCAAAAGCCGCAGGTATGCGGCGGTCATCTCCAGCCGGACGGCCAGCACCGCCAACTGCTGTTCGACGCGGCCGGGCGGCGGCAGCAAGCCGGCCGGCCCGTCGGTCGCGTCCAGCCGGTTCGCATCGGCCGGCACGTCCCCGGCCCCGACCAGATCCACATTGCGCAGGCCCGCGACGCGTGCCACCACCACGGTGCGCTCAGCCGCCAGCGTCAACGCCACCACCCGCAACCGGTCAGCTGCCGGGCCGTCGATCTGGTCGTCGTGAAAGATGTCTTCGGCCGCTCCGGCCAGGCCGGTCGGCTGGGCGCGCGACGCCGCCACCGCATCTGCCAGCCCGGTCGCCGCGACCGCGGTGTGCCCGATCCGAAGCAGTGCCGCCGAGCCGTGCCGGGCCAGCGCGAGGGTTGCCGCACAGTCACCGGCCAGCGCGACAGCCGAGCATCCGAAGATGCTGTCCGCCAAGGCTTTAGCCGGGTTGGTGAACACTTCACGGCCGGCGCTGTTACGGAGTGCCTCGCCGTCGAGCTCGTCGGACAGCTCCGCCAGGCCGGTCTGCGACCCCGGTGAGTCCTGCAACCCCGAGTCGCCCGGATTTATCGCCGCCGACACCGCCAGGCCGACAGCCAGGTAACGAGGCAGCCCAAACTCGTCGGGGACCCCTACCCTCGGTTCCAGCACCGCGACGCGGCCAGCAGTGCTGTCGCGCAGCGGGCCCTCGTACGGTGCGGCGACCACCACCCGTGCGCCTCGGCGTACCCCGGTCGCCGCCGCGCTGACCAGTGCCGGATCACCTGGGTCGTCACCGGCGACGATCAGCACGTCGAGCGCGCCGATCCACGCCGGAGCATCGGCGGCCAGCACCACCGGTTCGGCCGCTGTATCGCCGAGCGCCGCCGACAGCATCGCGCCCGCCGTCGCGGCGGTGCCGCGACCGGACACCCAGACCAGCGTGCGCGGCGGATATCCCGAGCGGTCACCGCAGACCGAGTCCAGGGCGCCTTCGGCCACGGCGGCGGCCGTGGCGCGGACCTGGGCCCCGGCCATCGACGCGTTGCGCAGCACCCCGTCGTGATCGGCGGCGAGCAACGCCGCCGCGTCGTCGAGGTCGATGGTGGATCCCGAAAAAGAGGAGGCGCTCACGGCTGCACCATTCGTGAACCCTGCTGTGCCGCCCTGATCTGCGAGGTGACCTGCGCGACCACCGCGTCGACCTCGTCGGCACAGCGCGCCTCGACGTTCAGCCGAAGCAACGGTTCGGTGTTGGAGCTGCGCAGGTTGAACCAGGTCCCGCCACCCAGGTCCACGGTCACTCCGTCCAGGTGGTCGATGGAGTGGATCCGGGTACCGAACGACTTGAGCACCGCATCCACACACGCGGGGGCGTCAGCCACGGAGTAGTTGATCTCACCGGAGGACTCGTAGCGCTGATAGTCGGCGGTCAGCTCGGACAGCGGCCGTTGCTGCTGACCGAGCGCGGCCAGCACGTGCAACGCGGCCAGCATGCCCGAATCGGCACCCCAGAAATCCCGGAAGTAGTAATGCGCGGAATGCTCTCCGCCGAAGATGGCTCCGGTCTCGGCCATCAGCGCCTTGATGTAGGAGTGGCCGACCCGGGATCGCACCGGCGTCCCGCCGCGCTCGATCACCAGCTCCGGCACCGCCCGCGAGGTGATCAGGTTGTAGATCACCGTCGCACCGGCCTCCCGCTCCAGTTCGCGGGCGGCGACGAGGGCAGTTACCGTCGACGGCGGCACCGGCCGGCCGCGCTCGTCGACGACGAAGCACCGGTCCGCGTCGCCGTCGAACGCCAGCCCAATATCGGCATTGCTGTCTTGCACGTACTTCTGCAGGTCGGTGAGGTTGGCCGGATCCAGGGGATTGGCCTCGTGGTTGGGGAAGGTGCCGTCGAGTTCGAAATACAGCGGCAGCACCGTGACCGCACCGACTGGCCCCAACACAGCTGGGGCGGTGTGCCCGGCCATGCCGTTGCCGGCGTCGACGGCCACCCGTAGCGGACGTAGCCCTGAGGTGTCGACCAGCGAGCGCAGAAACGCCGCGTAGTCGGCCAGCACGTCTGTATCGGAGATGACGCCGTGCGGTCCGCTGTGCTCGGGGACGCCTGCGGTGACGTCGTCGCAGATCCTGGCGAGCCCGGTGTCCGCGCCGACCGGTAAGGCGTCCGCCCGGCACAGTTTGATGCCGTTGTAGGCGGCCGGATTGTGACTGGCGGTGAACATCGCGCCCGGACAGTTCAGCAAGCCGGAGGCGAAGTAAAGCTGGTCGGTGGAGGCCAGACCGATCCGGACCACGTCGAGGCCCTGGCTCACAACGCCGCCGGCAAAGGCTCTCACCAGCGCCGGCGAGCTCTCCCGCATGTCTTGGCCCACCACCACCTGACCGGCGCCCTCGTCGCGCATCAACCGCGCGAACGCGGCCCCGACGTCGGTGACCAGGGACTCATCGAGTTCCTCACCGACCAGCCCACGCACGTCGTAAGCCTTGATCACGCGGTGGACAGCCGCAGCAGGCCGAGACATGACCGGGCTCCTGACGAAGGGGACTCTTCGTCGCCAGCCTAACCGGCGGTGGTCACAAGCGCGGCGTGCCGGGCGCAGTGGGCCACCGCCATCGGCACCTGTTCCGGAGTCAGTCCCCCGGGTCGGGCAACACCCGCAGATGACCGCGGCGGCGCCCACCGCCGGTGCTGCCGGTGCTGCCGGTGCTGCCCTTGGCGGTGTGCCCGGCCATCGATGCATTGCGCAACACCGCGCCACCGGGCTCATCAGAACCGGTGCCCATCGGGCCGGCGTGGGGATACCACCCGCTTGCCGGTGAAACCTGATCTCGGGCGCCCTCGCGGACCGCGTCAGCCAGCGCGATCAAGTCGTCGTCTTCGGGATAGGCGACCAGCGGGCCGGAATGGCGGACCAGTTCCCAGCCCCGCGGCGCGGTGATCCGGCCCGCATGGCCGAAACACAGATCCCACGAGTGCGGCTCCCGCACGGTGGCCAGTGGGCCGACCACAGCGGTGGAATCCGCGTAGACGAACGTCAACGTCGCCACCGCGTAGTGCGGGCATCCAGGCCGGCAGCAGCGGCGGGGAACGTTCACGTTCGTGAGGCTATCGTGGCCGACCGCCGCCACCTCGGTGGACACGCGCATTCGGCGGGGAGGCTATCGCCAATATGCCCAACCGTTACCATCGGCGCGTGAACGGTTCGCGCCGCTCCCGCAGAGGCCGCGAGATACGGGGTCCCCTGCTGCCGCCGACGGTGCCGGGTTGGCGGACCCGTGCGGAGCGATTCGACATGGCGGTGCTGGAAGCCTACGAGCCCATCGAGCGGAGCTGGCAGCAACGGGTGTCGGCCCTTGATGTCGCGGTCGACGAGATCCCGCGGATCTCGGCGAAGGATCCGGACAGCGTGCAGTGGCCGCCCGAGGTGGTCGCCGACGGGCCGATTCCGCTGGCCCGGTTGATCCGCGCCGGAGTCGACGTACGCGGCAACCCCACTCGAGCGCGAATCCTCTTGTTTCGCAAGCCGATCGAACAGCGTGCCAAAGACAGCTTCGAACTCGATGAATTGCTGCACGAAATTCTGGTGGCTGAGGTTGCCACCTATTTAGAAGTCGAACCCACCGTCATCGACCCGACGATCGACGACCAGTAACCGCGGCCGGTTGACTGGTTAAACTATTTAAACTATGCCGCGCTTGAGGCGGCGGCGCTCCCGTTCGGAGAGACCGCCCCAGATGCCGAAGCGCTCGTCATTGGCAAGGGCGTACTCCAGGCACTCGCCACGTACCGGGCAGCGCTGGCAGATCTTCTTGGCCTCACGGGTGGAGCCGCCCTTCTCTGGGAAGAACGCCTCGGGATCGGTCTGCGCGCACAGCGCGCGGTCCTGCCACTCCTCGTTGGTCACCGGCTTGGGCTCGAATAAATCGGGTTCGTCGGGAACCACGCTCAAGTGCGGCCGGGCCATCGCGCCCCCGGTCGCCGGAGTTCCCTTCCTCACCGCAGTGACCGCGCCGGTGTCGATACCGGTGTGCGGTATGTCGCCCGTTACGCTCCGAAGGTGTTCATAGGACATGCTCCGCCTCCTCACCTGGCTCCGTGATCGTGAAATGTCGCCCGCATATTCTCAATCTGGTCCATCTCAATTCGAACAAGTGATCGATTCACGGTCTGCGACACCGGAACCGGCAGGCCAACCGGGAAATGACACTGGTGTGATTAGACACCGGTTGACTGCCGGGGTCAAGGGTTGGGCCGAAGATTCCTACCATTCCGTTACCGATTTTCGGCGTGTTCGAGACCGGCGAGTCGCTGTCGCGTTGACCACACCCCCCGCTCACCGCACCGCGCAGTACTGTCATGCGCTGTGAAGGTTGCGGTTCTGGTCGGCGGAGTCGGCGGTGCACGATTCCTGCTCGGGGTGCAGCACCTGCTCGGTCTGGGCCGGTTCGCCGATGACGGCCAAACCGCTGGTCACAGCCTGACCGCGGTGGTCAACGTCGGCGACGACGCATGGATGCACGGGGTGCGTGTCTGCCCGGATCTGGACACCTGCATGTACACCCTGGGCAATGGTGTCGATCCGCAACGCGGCTGGGGCCACCGTGGCGAAACCTGGCACGCCATGGAGGAGTTGGCCCGCTACGGCATGCAACCGGACTGGTTCGCGCTCGGCGACCGCGATCTGGCCACGCACCTGGTGCGCACCCAGGCGTTGCGGGCCGGTTATCCACTGTCCCGGGTGACCGCAGCACTATGCGACCGCTGGCAGCCGGGCGCGAAGCTTTTGCCGGTCAGCGACGACAGTTGCGAAACCCACGTGGTCATCACCGATCCGGCTGACGACGACCGGCGTGCGATCCACTTCCAGGAGTGGTGGGTTCGCCACCGCGCCGCGGTGCCCACCCACAGCTTCGCCTTCGTCGGCGCCGAAAAGGCCACCGCGGCGCCCGGAGTCAGCGAAGCCATCACCGGAGCCGACGCCGTGCTACTGGCGCCGTCCAACCCGGTGGTCAGCATCGGTGCCATCCTGGCGATCCCCGGCGTCCGCGCAGCGCTGCGGTCGGCCACCGCCCCCGTGATCGGCTATTCGCCGATCGTCGCCGGGAAGCCGTTGCGGGGCATGGCCGATACTTGCCTGAGAGTGATCGGCGTGGAGGCCACTTCCGCGGCGGTGGGCCGCCACTACGGGGCACGCAGCGGCACCGGGATCCTGGATTACTGGCTCGTGCACAACGGTGATGACGCCGACCTCGAAGGTGTGGGGGTGCGGTCGGTCCCACTGCTGATGACCGATCCGGCGGTGACGGCTGAGATGGTGCGCGCCGGACTGGATCTCGCAGGTGTGCGCCTATGAGCCGCTCCGGTGAACACGGCAGTGCCGCGACGGTCGAGATAATCCCGGTGGCCGGTCTCCCGGAATTTCGTCCGGGTGACGACCTTTCCGGCGCAGTCGCTTCGGCCGCACCGTGGCTGCGTGACGGCGACGTTGTGGTGGTCACCAGCAAGGTGGTGTCCAAGTGCG
>NZ_JBYCKY010000425.1:0-7211 GCF_057473605.1 Mycobacterium sp. TH-M82
CCCGGGCCTCCATCCGGGCCAGGTGGGCACCCAGGCAGAAATGCGCGCCGCTGCCGAAACTGAGCAGCTTCGAACCGATGTCGCGCTCGATCCGGTAGGAATCGGGATCGTCGAACACCCGCTCGTCGCGGTTGCCCGAACCGGGCAGCAGCAGCACCGTGGAGCCGGCGGGGATCGTGGTGTCTGCCACGGTGAAATCTTCGGCGACGGTGCGGGCCAGGATCTGGCTGGGGGTGTCGTAGCGCAGCGTCTCCTCCACCCACAGCGGAATCCGGGAGTGGTCGGCGAATACTCCGGTGAGCTGCTGCGGGTTCCGGTGGCCCCAGTAGACCGCGCTGCCCAGCAGTTTCGTGGTGGTCTCGTTGCCGGCGATCACCATCAGAAACAAAAATGCCGCGATCTCCTCGTCGGCCAGCGAGTCGCCGTCGAGCTCGGCGTGCAGCAGTGCCGAGGTCAGGTTGTCGGCCGGAGTCTTCTTGACGTCGGCGATCAGCTGCGCGTAATAGGCCATCAACTCGGCCGACGCCTGAATCGCCGACGGGGGAACGTCGGTGATGCCGTCCTCGCGGTGCACGACCCCGTCGGCCAGCTCGCGGATACGCACCCGGTCGGGCTCCGGGACACCCATCAGCTCGGAGATGACGTCCATCGGCAGCTTGGCTGCGAAACCGGTGATGAAATCGAACGTTGTGTCGGCGCGCAGCGCGTCGTCCAGATGCTGACGCGCCAGTCGTCTCACCTGCGGCTCAAGCTCACGAACCCGGCGCGGGGTGAAGCCCTTTGACACCAGCGTGCGCAGCCGAAGGTGGCCGGGGTCGTCCATCGCCAGGATCGACATCACCTTGTGGGCGTGCGGGCCGCGGGAGATGGGGTCCAGTGCGACACCGTCGACGTTCGACAGCACCTGGCTGTTGCGGAACCCGTCCAGCACGTCGCGATGCCGGGACAGCGCCCAGAAGTCGAGTTCGTCGTTGCGATACACCGGCGCCTCGTCGCGCAGTCGCCGGTAGTACGGGTAGGGGTCCTCGTGGAAGGCGTAGTCGTAGGGGTTGAGCATCGGCTCGACGGCCGGCACGCTCACTGGTGGCCTCCTGATGAGAGGATCAGGCTGACCACGTATTCCAGCCGGTCGGCTATCTGGTGATAGGTGAAGGCGCCGCTGCCCGCGTTGACCAGCGCGCCGAAGAACGTCATCTCCAGCGCGGACACCGCGCGGGCGTCGGCGTCGGGTCCGATCGCCGACGTGATACGGCGGTGTATCTCCGCGCCGATCCGGTCGCGAACCACACGCACCGCCGGATCTGCGCCGCCGCCGAGCAACGCCGTCGTACAGGCGGCGGCGACCTCCGGCTCGTCGGCGACCACCAGCGCCAGCTGGCGCAACGCCCGGATCACCCGGCTCGGCATCGCTTCGTTGACGTCGGTGAAGTACGGAACCTGACGCACCAGATCGAGGTAGACCTCGGCGATCAGATGGTTTTTCGACGAGAAATAGGTGTAGGCGGTCGCCGGGGCCACCTTGGCGCGGGCAGCGACCGCACGCACGGTGAGGTCGGCATAGGACGTGTCCCGCAGCATCGCCACACCGGCCGCCAGCACCTTGCGGAACGTCTCCTCCTGGCGGCGGTTACGCTGCATGGCCGGCGCCTGCTCATCGACGTTCGCCGTGAGGGGAGTGAGGGGCGCCACCGGGTAACTGGACACCTGTCTAACCTATCCGACGATGGCGACAATAGGCAACTGCGCAGGTGTATGCTGCTGTCTTGCACCACCACCGGCATGCAGACTAGGGTTCGACATAGACAATTCCAGACAAGTGTCTACCAACACGTATCTGCCGAACCAAGCGCGGGAGTCACACATGGCGTTACCGGCCAACGGCATCACCAGCCTGCTCATCGACAACACGTTGGTCCCAGGCGGCGCGGGCACCTTCGCCACCGTCAACCCGGCCACCGAGGAGGTGCTCGGTGAGGCCGCCAACGCCGACGCCGCTGACATGGACCGCGCGATCGCGGCGGCGCGGCGTGCCTTCGACGAGACCGACTGGTCGCGCAACACCGCGCTGCGGGTGCGCTGTGTGCGGCAGCTGCGCGACGTCCTGCGCGAACACCTCGAAGACCTCCGGGAGCTGACCATCGCCGAGGTCGGTGCGCCCCGAATGCTCACCGCCGCAGCCCAGTTGGAAGGCCCGATCGCCGATCTCGGCTTCGCCGCAGAAACCGCCGAGGGCTATCAGTGGAGCCAGGATGGCGGCAAGGCCGCGCCGCTGGGGATCGCCACCCGGCGCGTCATCAGCCGCGAGCCGGTCGGTGTGGTGGGGGCGATCACGCCGTGGAACTTTCCGCACCAGATCAACCTCGCCAAGCTGGGACCGGCGCTGGCGGCCGGAAACACCGTGGTCCTCAAACCCGCGCCCGACACACCATGGTGCGCGGCCGTCGTCGGGCAGCTCATTGCCGAGGAAGCCGATTTCCCGCCCGGTGTGATCAACATCGTCACCTCGCACGATCACAGCCTGGGGGCGATACTGGCCAAAGATCAGCGGGTGGACATGATTTCGTTCACCGGGTCGACGGCCACCGGCCGCAGCGTGACGATCGACGCGGCCGGCAGCATCAAGCGGGTGTTTTTGGAGCTGGGCGGCAAGTCGGCGTTCGTGGTGCTCGACGACGCCGACCTGGCGGCGGCCAGCGGGGTGTCGGCGTTCTCCGCCTGCGTGCACGCCGGGCAGGGGTGTGCGATCACCACCCGGCTGGTGGTGCCCCGGGCGCGCTATGACGAGGCGGTGGCCATCGCGGCGGCGACCATGTCGTCGATCAAGCCCGGCGATCCGGCCGACCCCGGCACCGTGTGCGGGCCGCTGATCTCAGCGCGCCAGCGTGACCGGGTGCAGGGCTACCTCGATCTGGCGGTCCACGAGGGCGGGACGTTCGCGTGCGGTGGCGGCCGGCCGGCGGAGATGCGCACCGGATTCTTCATCGAACCCACGGTGATCGCCGGCCTGACCAACGACGCCCGGGTCGCCCGTGAGGAGATCTTCGGTCCGGTGCTCACGGTCATCGCCCACGACGGCGACGACGACGCGGTGCGCATCGCCAACGACTCGCCGTACGGGCTGTCCGGCACCGTGTTCGGCGCCGACCCGCAACGTGCCGCCGCGGTCGCGTCCCGGCTCCGGGTGGGGACGGTCAACGTCAACGGCGGGGTGTGGTACTCCGCGGACATGCCGTTCGGTGGTTACAAGCAGTCCGGCAACGGCCGGGAGATGGGAATAGCCGGGTTCGAGGAGTACCTGGAGACCAAAGTCGTCGCTACCGCGGTGAACTAGCGACTTTCGAGAAAGACTGCAGATGGGACAGTTCGACGGCTTCGACGGAAAGGTGGCCATCGTCACCGGAGCCGCCCAGGGCATCGGGCAGGCCTATGCCCGGGCCCTGGCCGGCGCGGGCGCCGCGGTGGTGGTCGCAGACATCAACGCTGACACCGCACAGACGGTGGCCAAAGAGATCGTCGCCGACGGCGGATCCGCCCTCGGGGTGCCGGTCGACGTGTCCGACCCGGATTCCGCGCGCGCCATGACCGACGCCACAGTGGCCGAGTTCGGCGGCGTCGACTTCCTGGTCAACAACGCCGCCATCTACGCGAGCATGAAGCTCGACCAGCTGTTGACCGTGCCATGGGACTACTACAAGAAGTTCATGAGTGTCAACCTCGACGGTGCCCTGGTCTGCACCAGGGCGGTGTACAAGCAGATGAAAAAGCGCGGCGGTGGCGCGATCGTCAACCAGTCGTCGACCGCAGCGTGGCTGTATTCCAACTTCTACGGCTTGGCCAAGGTCGGCGTCAACGGCCTGACCCAGCAACTGTCGCGCGAGCTCGGCTGGATGAACATCCGCGTCAACGCGATCGCGCCGGGGCCGATCGACACCGAAGCCACCCGGACCGTCACGCCCGGGCCGATCGTCAAGGACATGGTCGGGCGGATCCCGTTGTCACGGCTGGGAACTCCAGACGACCTGGTCGGCATGTGTTTGTTTTTGCTGTCGGATCAGGCCGGCTGGATCACCGGGCAGATCTTCAACGTCGACGGCGGACAGATCATCCGATCATGAGCGCCGCCGTCAAGCTCGGCTATATCGGGCTGGGCAACATGGGCGCGCCGATGGCCATGCGACTGGTCGACTGGCCGGGCGGGGTAACGGTTTTCGATGTACGGACCGAAGCGATGACGCCGCTGGCCGACGCCGGCGCCACCCCGGCCGGCAGTGTGGCCGACATTGCGGCCGTCGCCGACGTCATCAGCGTTACAGTCCTCGACGACGGTCAGGTCCGCGGCGTTGTCGCCGAATTGGCGGCCAACGCCAAGCCGGGGACTATCATCGCGATCCACTCGACCATCAGCGACAACACAGCCGTCGAGCTGTCGGAAGAGCTTGCCCCGCAGGGTATCCGCATCGTCGATGCCCCGGTCAGCGGCGGTGGCGGTGCCGCCGCGAAGGGCGAGCTGGCGACCATGGTGGGCGCCGAGCGCGAGGTGTTCGAGCAGGTCAAGCCGGTGTTCAAGCAGTGGGCGTCGCTGGTCGTCCACGCCGGGACTGTCGGTGCGGGCACCCGAATGAAGCTGGCCCGCAACATGTTGACGTTTACCGCCTACGCCGCGGCGGGCGAAGCCATGAAGCTGGCCGAGGCCGCGGGCCTGGACCTGCAGGCGCTGGGCCGGGTGGTGCGGCACACCGACGCGCTCACCGGCGGCCCGGGAGCGGTCATGGTCCGCGATACGACGGCGCCGCTGGGTGCCGATGACTTCCTGTATCAGCCGTTCACCCACACCCGCGGGCTCGGCGAAAAAGATCTGAGTCTGGCGCTGAAGCTGGGCGAGGGGACCGGCGTGGAACTTCCGCTGGCACAGTTGGCGCTGCGCCAACTCGCGTTCGGGCTGGGCGTGCCACAATCCGCCGACTGATGGGAGACCCTGCATGGACGAGATGGACGAACTGCGGCGTACCGGCCTGGACAAGATGAACCAGGTCTACGCCTGGGACATGCCGGACATGCCCGGAGAATTCTTCGCCCTGACCGTCGATCACCTGTTCGGCCGGATCTGGACCCGGCCCGGGCTCTCCCTGCGTGACCGGCGGATGGCGGTGATCGCGGTGCTGACCGCCCAGGGGCAGGAGGATCTGCTGGAGGTGCAGGTCAACGCCGTACTGCAGAACGAGGAGTTCAGTGTCGACGAGTTGCGGGAGCTGGCGGTGTTCATCACCCACTATGTGGGGTTCCCGCTGGGCTCGCGGCTCAACGGAGCGATCGAGCGGGTGATCGGGAAACACGCCAAGCAGAAGAAGGTCGCCGGGGCCGGCGCGGTGCCTGACAAAAAAGCCAATGCCGCAGCTGTGCTGGCCAAGGAAGCCGGAAAGATATCCCCGACCGACCGCTAGGGTTGTGATCCGTGCAGGTGCTGGTGATCGGTTCGGGAGCCCGCGAACACGCGCTGCTGTTGGCTCTGCGGCAAGATCCGCTGGTCGAGAAGCTCGCGATCGCACCGGGCAATCCCGGTGCCGCGACGGTGGCCGACCGCCATGACGTCGACATCACCTCGGGGGAAGCCGTCGCCGCGCTGGCCGGCGAGGTCGGCGCCGACCTGGTGGTGATCGGTCCCGAGGTGCCGCTGGTGCTGGGGGTGGCCGACGCAGTGCGCGAAGCCGGGATCGCCTGCTTCGGTCCCACCCGGGACGCAGCCCGGATCGAGGGGTCCAAGGCGTTCGCCAAGGACGTGATGGCTGCTGCCGGTGTGCGCACCGCCCGCAGCGAAATCGTGGACAATCCAGCGCGTCTGGACGCCGCGCTGGACCGGTTCGGTCAAAGCGCCGGCGAGGCCGCCTGGGTGGTCAAGGACGACGGCCTGGCCGGCGGCAAGGGCGTGGTGGTAACCGCCGACCGCGATGCGGCCCGGGCGCATGCCGCCGGCCTCCTGGAGGCAGGACACCCGGTGTTGCTGGAGTCCTTCCTGGACGGGCCGGAGTTGTCGCTGTTCAGCGTGGTCGACGGTGAAACGGTGGTGCCGCTGCTGGCGGCACAAGACTTCAAACGAGTCGGCGAGGGTGATGTCGGCCCCAACACCGGCGGCATGGGAGCTTACGCGCCGCTGCCGTGGCTGCCTGATGACATGGCAACGCGGATGGTCCACGAGATCGTCGAACCCGTTGCCGTCGAGCTGGTTCGGCGCGCAAGTCCGTTCTCCGGTTTGCTCTACGCCGGACTGGCGATCACACCGGATGGGCCGGCGGTCGTCGAATTCAACTGTCGCTTCGGCGACCCCGAGACGCAATCGGTGCTGGCACTGCTGGATTCGCCGCTCGGGCAGTTGCTGCATGCGGCTGCCACCGGCGGGCTCACCGGGTTCGGTCCGCTGCGCTGGCGCAGTGGCGCGGCGGTGACGGTGGTGCTGGCCGCCGAGAACTATCCTGGGCGGCCACGTCTCGGCGATGTCGTCACCGGCTCGGACGCCGACGGGGTGCTGCACGCGGGCACCGCGCGCCGCGACGACGGAGCGATCGTGTCGTCCGGCGGGCGGGTGCTGTCGGTGGTGGGCACCGGCGCCGACCTGACCGCAGCTCGGGCCGCGGCCTACCGCCTCATGGACTCGATTCGACTGCCGGGCAGTCACTTTCGCCGCGACATCGGGCTGGCAGCGGCAGAGGAGAGGATCCGCGTTTAGTAGCCGGCGGCTTGGCCGTCGCGTCGCGGGTCGCTTGCCCCCAGGTATCCGTCGTCCAGCCGCCAGATCGCCTGGCAACTGCCGAACTGCTGGTAGTCGCCGGTGACCGTCAACCGGTGGCCCCGGCGGCGCAGTTCATCCAGCGTCTCGGCCGGAAAACCGCGTTCGCAGTTGACCTGCATACCCTGGATCCAGCGGAATCGCGGCCCGTCGCAGGCCGCCTGTGGGTTCTGGCCGTGGTCGATGATCCGGCTCACCACCTGGACATGGCCTTGCGGCTGCATGTCGCCGCCCATCACCCCGAAGCTCAACACCGGTACACCGTCCTTGCTGAGGAAGCCCGGGATGATGGTATGGTACGGCCGTTTTCTCGGACCGACCCGGTTCGGATGGCCGGGTGTGGCAACGAAACCCGAACCACGGCTCTGCAACGAGATGCCGGTTCCCGGCACCACCACCCCGGAGCCGAATCCCGGGAGATAGTTGGACT
>NZ_JBYCKY010000426.1:0-1085 GCF_057473605.1 Mycobacterium sp. TH-M82
GGCCCGCTACCACTATTAGGACGGGGAGATGAACCACGCCGCTGTCAGCTCGCTGCGCCGCGCCAAGACAGTGCTTCCAACGCCACCGCGACATGCACACTCGTCTCTTCCAACGGTCTTGGCAGCAGCTCATCGGCACGAGCGAGTCTGCGCAGCAGGGTGTTTCGGTGCGTGAACAGACGAGCGGCCGCTCGCGAGGAATTGCACTGTGCACGGACGAAGGTCAGGACAGTCCGCTGGAGTTCCGCACCGGCCGACTCGAAATCTCCGAGCGTGTGTTTGATGAACCGGTTCGCTCGTTCCGGATCAGCGGTGATCAGCGCGACGAGTTCGACATCGGCGAAGCAGGCGACCCGTTGGGTGGAGTCCAGCCGCGCCATGGTGCGCTGAGTGATGATCGCGTCGAGGTGACTGGTGCGGAAACCCTCGATCCCCACCGCCGTGGGCCCGACCGCGATCCGCACGCCCGGCAGCTGACTCACCGCGGCGGCGACGCCGGCCAAATCCGGCCCGTCGGCACCGGGCAACCACAGCCATCGGGTGGCAGCACTGGGCAGCAGCGACAGCGATCGGCCTCCGTCGACGGTATGCGTCAACGCCTCGGCGGCACGGTCCAGATCGGCCAGATTGGTGTTCGATTCGTCGCCCCAGATCACGGCTGCGGTATGAGCCTGCCCGAGGCGGTAACCGAGCTTGCGCTCGGCGTGCGGTCGGGTGATCGGCGCGCCGTCGAGGATCAGGGCGACGACCTCCCGGCGTTCGGCGTGGGTTCCGCGGGTGAGGTCGTCGCGTTCGAGCTGCATCTGGTGGCGGATCTCGGTGATGGTGGCGTCGATGAACGACGTGATCGAGTGTTCCGATACGGCGAGCAGTTCGCGCAGTTCGCCAGGGTCCGATGTCAACGCGAAGGCGGTCTTCATCCAGAACCGCCATGCCACGTTCTGCGCGACCCGGTACGCGTCCACCGCCGCCGACTCGTCCAGGCCGTGGCGAACCGCGTCGCGGACGACGGCGAGCGGCTCCGCTCCGATATTGGCCGGCACCGGCTCACCGGGGTGACTGATGTTGGCGGCCGCCCAGTGCAA